>NZ_JBCEWQ010000219.1:0-10745 GCF_038448545.1 Streptomyces sp. CLV115 | reverse complement strand
CCCCCCCCCCCCCCCGGCCGGGGTCAGAAGGAGATCTGGTTGATGGTCTCCGCTATCGAGTTCATGAACCTGTTGATCGACGGCGCCATGCCGGTCGATGCCAGGAAGAAGCCGAAGAGCGCCGCGACGATCGCCGGCCCGGGCTTGATCGAGCCGCCCCGGATCAGGACCACCAGGATGATCGCCAACATCAGCACCACAGACAGTGAAATGGCCACGACTGCTCACACCCTTGGTCGGTCCGCCTTGCCGGCCCGGAGGTGTGCGGCCTAGCACTCCTCCGTCCCGTCCATCGTGCCACCAACTCCCCTGTGGTCGCTGCCGGGTGACGGATCGAAGTGACGGTATCGCGCCATCCTTGCGCCCCGCGCGCACTCGGGGCGCACAGCCGCACGAGGGGTCGCACTGCGCTCCGCCCCCGCCCCGCGGGCCCGCGCACAGTGTTCCGCATTCCTGTGAGTGAACTGTGGATCGACCATTCACAATGGCTTGCGAATGTGACGGTTTCCATACCCACACACTTCATTCACATGCAATTCCAAGCTTCAGGTGCGATTAAATTCACGCACCGCAACTGCCTGCCGATATGCGCCATTTAAGGTGGATGAATCGGTGCATAGCGGGCGGTTGCCGGTGGTTTCACTTTCGATTGGGGCAGGAACACTCGATATCTCCGAGCGGTTTTACGAATTGCAATCCGGGCGTCTAAGGTGCATGAGATGTTCCACGCTCCGAACGTATTTCAGAGGGCCCCGCTCCCATCGGCGACCCGGGAGTCGGAGCCCAGACACCGAGGGACGACGACCGCCACCGCACCACCTGTCGCGCCGGTGGCGAACAAGCCGCCGGGCGCCGCACCGGCGAAGCGGCGTGATGCCTACTTCGACAACGTCAAATATCTGGCCATCGTGCTCGTCGCGGTGGCGCACTCGTGGGAACCGGTGATGGACGGCAGCCGGACCGCCCGGGCGCTGTACATGGTGGCGTACACCTTCCACATGCCGGCGTTCATCATCGTCTCCGGCTACTTCTCCCGCTCCTTCGACATGTCCGCCGCGAAGGTGAAGCGCCTGGTCACCGGCGTCGCCGTGCCCTATGTGGTGTTCGAGACGGCGTACTCCCTGTTCAAGCGGTACGCGGACGACGCGGCCGATCAGTCGATCAGCCTGCTCGACCCCTGGTACCTCACGTGGTTCCTGATCGCGCTGTTCGTCTGGCGGATCACCACGCCGATCTGGCAGGCGCTGCGCCATCCGCTGCCGGTGGCGCTGGTCATCGCCGTGCTCGCCTCGGTCTGCCCGACGATCGGCGACGACCTCGATCTCCAGCGTGTCCTGCAGTTCCTGCCGTTCTTCGTGCTGGGCCTGCGGCTGAGGCCCGAGCACTTCGAGCTGGTGCGCCGGCGCGAGGTGCGGATGGCCGCGCTGCCGCTGTTCGCCGGGGCCCTGCTGTTCGCGTACTGGGTGGCACCCAGGATGCAGCTGGGCTGGTTCTACCGCAGCAACAGCGCGCAGGAGATGGGCGCGCCGTGGTGGTCCGGTGCCGTGATGACCCTGGCGATGTTCGGCTGCGCGCTGCTGCTCACCATCGGCTTCCTGGCCTGGGTGCCGCGCCGCCACATGTGGTTCACGGTGCTCGGCGCCGGCACGATCTGCGGCTATCTGCTGCACGGCTTCCTGATCAAGGGAGCCGGGTACGCCGGGGTGTTCGACGTCTACGACTGGCTGGCGGCCCCCGTCGGCCTGGTCCTCGTCTCGGTGGTCGCGGCCGTCGCCGTGACGCTGATGTGCACGCCGCCGGTGCGGCGGGTGCTGCGCCCGGTGACGGAGCCGGACATGGACTGGGCGTTCCGGCGGGCCTCCGCCCGGCTCTGAGCCGGGCGGAGAAGTGGATCAGCCCTTCGCCGTGTTGGCTTGAACCGATTGCTCGGCGGGCGATTCGCCCGGGGTGAGCCCCAGCATCGCGCGTACCTGCGCATACTTCTCGGTCAGCCGGGTACGGGTCGCCGGTTCCAGCACGGCGAGGCGGGCCGGGTCCGCGTTGTGCGCCAGGTCGGACTCCTTGACCAGCAGGGCGCCCGGGGTGTCCAGGATGCGCCGGGTGTACGCACGGAGGTCCTCGCCGTCACGTCTGGTGACGGCGAGGACCATGTCCTTCACCTGCTGCGGCAGCGCCGCCTCCGCCAGCCACCGGGCCGGCAGCGCATCGTCCTCGACCGCGTCGTGCAGCCAGGCCGCGGCGATCTGGTCGTCGCTGCCGCCCCGGACCCGTACCCCCTCGGCGACCGCGGCGAGGTGTTCGGTGTACGGGCGTCCCGCCTTGTCCCGCTGCTCGGCGTGGGCCTCGCGGGCGATCGCCTCGACTTCGGCCAGGGTCAGATGGGCGTGCGGCTCGGTCATGGGCCGACTCTACGGACGGGCGGCCGTCCTGCGAAGGGCGGCCCGGGCCGGGATCAGGGCGGCGGCGAGGCCGAGGCCCACGGTCGCGGCGACGAAGGTGCCGAGCAGGGCAAGCGGGATGTACGGCGACTCGCCGGTCAGGCCCTTCATCATCGGGAAGAGCGTGGCCAGCGCGATGGCGATGCCGAGCGCGGCGCCGGCCACGGTGACCAGCAGCGCCTCCCAGCGGATCATGCCCATGACCTGGCGGCGGGTGGAGCCGACCAGCCGCAGCATCGTCAGTTCGCGACGGCGGTCCAGAACGGTCATCACCAGGGTGTTGACGGCGGCGACGGCGGCGAACCCGCCGAGCACCGCGGCCATGACGGTGTTGGCCCAGGCGTTGAGCTCGCGGTCCTTGTCCTGTGCGGCGGCGTAGCCGGAGCGGTCGGTGACGGTGCCGAGCACGGTGAGCTTCTGTGCGGCGGCGGGGGTGGCCCGTACCAGCACGTCGGAGACGTACGACGAGGTCAGGTGGGCCTTCAGATCGGCCGCGGGGAACGTGACGAGGCTGGTGCCGAGGCCGCGTCCGTAGACGGCGACGATCTTCGGGGAGGCCTTGGTGCCGTCCGGGAGGCGCAGGGCGAGCCGGTCGCCGGTGCCCAGATCCGCCGAGTCGGCGAGCGTGGTGTCGATGGCGACGGTGCCGGGCCGCAGGCCGGTGAGCGATCCGGTCCTGACGTCGAGGTCCTGGACCTCGGCGAGGTCGCCGCCGGAGCCGGTGATCCCCTGGGCCGAGGTGCTCTGGAGCCTGCGGTCCCCGCCCGATCCGGTGGGCACCAGGACGGAGCTGCGGAGCAGCCCGACGGCGGTCGTGACACCGGGTGTGGCGGCGGCCCGTTCGGTCGCGTCGGAGGCGAGCCCGCCCGGGGCGGAGACGATGTGGTCGGCGATGACGGCGTCACGCTGCTGGTGAGCGATCACCCGCTCCTCGCTGGTCTGCATGAAGACGAGCGTGGAGGAGAAGGCCATGGCGAGCACGATCGGGGTGATCGCGGAGGCCAGTCGGCGCGAGTTCGTCCGGGAGTTGGCGGCGGCCAGCGAGCCCGACGCGCCTGCCGCGTGCAGCGGGAGGCCCATGACGGTGGCGCAGATCCGGGCGATCGGCGGACCGAGCAGGCCGACCGCGAGCATGAAGAGCATGACGACGCCGAGTGCGGCGTTCGCCGCGTCCTCACCGCTGGTGGACGCGGCGACGCCCGCGAAGATTCCACCGCCGACGAGGGCGGCGATGCCGAGCGGGGTGCGGATCCAGCCGAACGGGGGCTGTTCCACGGCGGACTGTGCGAGCGCCTGCCCCGGCTTGCTCTTCGACGGCTTGCGGGCGGCGAAGTATCCGGCGCACAGCGCGGTGAGCATCGTGGCGGCCGTGGCGACGGTCAGCGGCAGCCAGGAGACGCGCAGCCCGACGGGCCCGGGGACGGCTCCCCGGTCCTGGAGCTGCCCGAACCACCAGTGGGCCAGGGCGATTCCGGGCAGGCAGCCGAGCGCTCCGGCGAGCGGGGCGACGAGCAGGGATTCGGTGGCGATGGAGCGGCGCAGCTGGCGCGGGGTGGCACCGATGGCGCGCAGCAGGGCGAACTCGCGGCTGCGCTGGCCGACGGAGAGGGCGACCGTACCGGCGGCGGTGAAGACGGCGACCATGGTGGCGATGCCGCCGAAGGATCCGCCGAGGCCCACGAGGACTTCCGAGGCGCCCGCGAGTCCCGCGTCCTCGACGGCGCCCCGGCCGTCACCGGTGTGGACCTGGGCGGTGGCGGTGCGGCCGACGGCATCGCGGACCTGGCCGGCGAGGGTCTCGGTGGTGGTGCCCCGGGCGGCGAGCACGGCGATGGCGTCGACCCGGCCGGGGTGGCCGGAGAGCTCGACGGCCTGCCGGTCGGTGAAATAGACGGTGACGTCGGTGGCGGTGGTGCCCGCGACGCGGAACTCCCGTGCGCCCGCGGGGGTGTCGAGGGTGATCCGCTCGCCGGCCCGGGCCCCGGTGGCGGTGGGGACGACGACTTCGCCGGTCCCGGGCGCCTCGCCGGTGAGCAGCCGTGTGCCGGTGAGGGCGGCGGAGCCCCAGCCGTGAGCGGTGAGGGGGGTGCCGCCCTGTCGTACGGAGTAGCTCACGTCCCCGATCGCGGCCGCCGCGCCGGGGGCCGAGGCGACCTTGCCCACCAGGGATTCCGGGAGTCGCGCGGTGTCCGGTACCGGGTGGGCGGCGTCGTACTCGCCCTCGCCGGTGCCGACCGTCATGTGGACCCGCTGGTCGGCGGCGACCACCACGGGGGCCTTCGCGTAGCGGTCCGCGGGGACGGAGGCGCGCAGGCCGGTCTCCAGCAGGATGCCGCAGGCGGAGACGACGGCCGCGGCCAGCAGGAGCGCGACGAAGGTCCCGATGAACGACGAGGGTTTGAAGCGGACGGCCGCGCGGGCGAGGCCGTTCGGGGCGTGCGGGCTGAACATCAGGCTGCTGCTCCTGCGTGGGCGGGGACGGTCCGGGCGGTCAGTGCGGCCATCCGGGCGGCGACCTGCGCGGCGTCGGCGCGCGGCAGGCGGTCCACGATCGCGCCGTCGGCGAGGAAGAGCACCTGGTCGGCGTAGGCGGCGGCAGCCGGGTCGTGGGTGACCATGACGACGGTGGCGCCGAGGCCGTCCACCGCGTTGCGGAGCAGGGCGAGGATCTCGGCGGCGGTGGTGGTGTCGAGGGCGCCGGTCGGCTCGTCGGCGAAGATCACGTCGGGGCGGGTGACCAGGGCGCGGGCGACGGCGACCCGCTGCTGCTGGCCACCGGAGAGCTGGGAGGGGCGGCGGCCGCCCTTGTCGCCGAGGCCGACCCGGGTGAGCATCTCGGTGGCTTCCCGGCGGCTGCGGGCGGAGCCGGTGCGCTGTCCGGCCAGGCGCATCGGCAGGACGACGTTCTGCTCGACCGTGAGGGACGGCAGCAGGTTGAAGGACTGGAAGACGAAACCGAGGCGGGTGCGGCGCAGTTCGGTGAGCCGGTTCTCGCTCAGGCCGGTGATCTCGGTGCCGCCGAGGCGTACGGAGCCCTCGGTGGGGCGGTCCAGTCCGGCCGCGCACTGGAGGAAGGTGGACTTGCCGGAGCCGGAGGGGCCCATCACGGCGGTGAAGGTGGCGCGCGGGAGGGCGAGGTCGATGCCCCGCAGCGCGTGGACGGCGGAGCCGCCGCGGCCGTACTGCCTGCGGACACCGCGCAGTTCGACGGCGAGGTCCACGGGCGCGGGCCCGTGGTGGAAGCCCGCCGCGTACTGCCCGTCCTGCGCGCGCTGCCTGCTGCGTCGCAGCCCCATGATGTCCGCCTTCCGTTGCTCGACGGCCGCTTCTTCGACCGTGATTCGAACCTACGAAGCCGGGCGGATCGGGAACATGGCGGCTGCTGGCGGATCGAGGGTGGGGAAAACCCCAGGTCCGCCCTGGGGGAGGCGGATCCGGGGTGGTCGGGGCGGGAGTCCTGGGGCCGGCACCCGGCGGGGCGGACGGCCGGCGCCTTGAGGGGGTACACAGTTGCCAGGTCAATCGTTCGGTAAACTAATTACTGACGCTTTCTTGACACTCTCTTGACCATACGAAGGACTGGGCTCATCGGACACGCAGACACGCTCATCGCCATGGGCGGCGCCTTCCTGGCCGCCGCCGTTCTCGCCCGCGTCGGCAGCCGCATCGGACTGCCGACCATCCCCCTGTTCATCCTGGCCGGAATCCTGCTCGGCCCGCACACCCCCGGGATCGTGCTCGTCGCCGACCCGCACGAGCTGGAGATGCTCTCCGCGCTCGGTCTGGTGCTGCTGCTCTTCTACCTCGGTCTCGAATTCCACCTCGACGACCTCAAGACCGGCGGCCGCAGGATGGCGATCGCCGGTGGCACCTATCTCGCCCTGAACGTCGGCGCCGGGCTCGGCTTCGGCTTCGCGCTGGGCTGGGGCACGTCCGAGGCGCTGGTCCTCGCCGGTGTGCTCGGCATCTCGTCGTCCGCCATCGTCACCAAGGTCCTGGTCGACCTGGGCCGGATCGGCAATCCGGAGACCAAGCCGATCCTCGGCATCATTGTGGTCGAGGACGTCTTCCTCGCCCTCTACCTGGCCGCCCTCCAGCCCATCCTGTCGGGCGCCGACAGCCTCTCCGCCGCGGCGGTCGACGGCGGCAAGGCCTTCGGCTTCCTGCTGCTGCTCGCGCTGGCCGCCCGGTTCGGCACCGCGGTCATCGGCAAGCTGATCAGCACCCGTGACGACGAGCTCCTGGTCATCTCCTTCCTCGGTGCCGCGGTCCTCGTGGCCGGCGTCTCGGAGTGGTTCGGGGTCGCGGACGCGATCGGCGCCTTCATGGTCGGCCTGATGCTCGGCAGCACGACCTCCGGGCCACGCATCCTCAAACTGGTCCACCCGCTGCGGGACGCCTTCGGCGCGATCTTCTTCTTCGCCTTCGGGCTCTCCATCGACCCGGGCGATCTGCCGACCGTGCTCTGGCCGGTGCTGGCCGCCGTCGCGGTGACCCTGGTGATGAACGTGTGCGCGGGAATCGCCGCCGCGAAGGTCTACTCGTTCGGTCCGCAGGCCACCGCGAACATCTCCACCACGCTGGTGGCGCGCGGCGAGTTCGCCCTGATCCTCGCCACGATGGCGGCGGCCGCCGGGCTGGACGAACGGCTCTCCCCGTTCATCGCGGGCTACGTACTGCTCCTCGCGGTGCTCGCGCCGCTGGCGGCCGGGCGCTCGCACTGGCTCGCCCGCGTTCTGCCGGGCGGGCGGGGCCGGGGTGAGGACAGCGACAGCGAATCCGGGAAGCTCTCGGTCCCGGCCTGAGCCGCACCCGTGTCGTTCCGGGGGCGGGGAGAGCGGCTTCGGCCCGCTCGGCCCCGCTCCCGGAGGCGCCGGTGTCCCGCGGTTCAGGACCTGCGCGAGAGCAGCAGCAGCGCCCGGTCGTCGTTGACGTCCTTGGCACACGCCTCGATCAGATGCCAGGCCGCGCCCTCGAACCCGGTGGCGACATAGCGGTCGGCCTCGCCGGTCAGCCGGTCGATGCCCTCCGCGATGTCCCGGTCGGACGCCTCGACCAGGCCGTCCGTGAAGAGCATCAGCACGTCGCCGGGGGCCAGCGAGCCCTTCACGGCGTCGAACTGCGCCCCGTCGTACACCCCCAGCAGCGGCCCCTCGGCCGCCATCTCCTCCCACTGGCCGCTGCCCGAGTGGAGCTGGAGGGCGGGCGGGTGGCCGGCCGACAGGAGTTCGTAGTCGCCCGATTCGAGGTCCAGGACCAGATGGATCGAGGTGGCGAACCCCTCGTCCCAGTCCTGGCGCAGCAGATAGCCGTTGGCCGCCGGCAGGAAGCCGTGCGGGGGCAGCGAGCCGAGCAGTCCGCCGAAGGCCCCGGACAGCAGGAGGGCGCGGGAGCCCGCGTCCATGCCCTTGCCGGAGACATCGGTGAGTACGGCTTCCAGGGTGCGCCCGCCGTTGGTGCGGGCGGCGACGACGAAGTCCCCGGAGAAGGACTGCCCGCCCGCCGGGCGCAGCGCCATCTCGCGGTGCCAGCCCTGCGGCAGCCGGGGCAGGGCGCTCTGGACCCGGATGCGTTCGCGCAGGTCGAAGAGCATGGTGCCGCCGCGCCGCCACGGCACCCCGACCCTGGCCCGGAACTGGGCGAGGACCAGCCCGAAGAAGCCGCAGGCCGCGACCACCAGGACGATTCCGGGGGTCACCCGGGCCGGGCCGTCGCCGTACGGGCCCAGCGCGACCGACTCCACGATCAGGGCGGTGGCGGCGGTCGCGTACAGGCCCAGCAGGCTGGCCGGGCGCAGCAGCAGGCCGCCCGCGACGATCGGCAGGACGAGTGCGGCCGGGGAGCACCACACCGCGTCGAAGAGGGTGGCGCAGGTGATGGCCGGAATGGTGAGCAGCAGACCTGCCAGCGCGATCCAGTCCGATCCGTCGCCGCGGAAGTAGTCGACCCCGGACTTGCGCAGCGCGATGCGCGCCCGGTGCGCCGATTTCCGCAATCGGGCCGGGTACGTGTCTGCTCCTGTGCGACGGGCCATTGCGGGGACCTTATCCACCCGGCCGCCCGAGGTGCAGGGGGACCCCGTGACAATGCGTTCGAAATCGGGTCGCCCCGAGCGCCTTGCCCCTGGTAGGCATGGCCCATGACTACTGAGCTTCGCGTACTGCGTCCGTCCGAATGGAACCAATGGTTCGAGTGTCTGGAGCTGGCGTTCGGCGGGGACCCGGAGACTCCCGAGGAGCGCGAGCTGTTCGAGCAGCTGACCGAGCACGAGCGGTCGCTGGGTATCTGGGACGGGGACGACGTGGTCGGCACGGCCGGGGCGTTCAGCTTCCGGGTCGCCGTGCCGGGCGGGGCGCTGGTGCCCGCCGCCGCGATCACGATGGTGAGCGTCGCCTCCACGCACCGCAGGCGTGGGCTGCTGACCTCGATGATGCGCCGGCAGCTGGACGACATCCGCGCGCTGGGCGAGCCGTTCGCCGTACTGACGGCCTCGGAACCGGCGATCTACGGCCGGTTCGGCTATGGCCCCGCCTCCCGGCAGATGTCCATGACGATCGAGAAGGACCGGATCCGGCTGGACGTGCCGCCGGGCACGGACGAGGTCCGGCTGCGCCACGCGAAGCCGGACGAGGCGATGGCCGCGTGCGAGAGCGTGTACGAGCGGCTGGTCTCCGGCCGTCCCGGCGTCCCGGTCCACGGGCCCGGCTGGGAGCGCAAGCCCATGGTGGACCCGGTCTCCAGCCGCCAGGGCTCCTCGGCGCAGCAGTGCGTGCTGGCGGAGCGGGACGGGGAGATCGTCGGCAATGTGACGTATCACATCAAGCCGGAGTGGGAGCCGTCCGGTCCCAAGGGCACCATCGTGGTCAACGACCTGGCCGCCCTGGACCCGGCGGCGTACGCGGCGCTGTGGCGGTTCGTCTTCGAGATCGACCTGATGACGACGGTCGTGGCCCGCAACCGCCCGGTCGACGACGCGGTGCTGCACCTGGTGTCGGACGTGCGGCGGTGCAACATCCGGGTCCGCGACTCGCTCCACGTGCGCCTGGTGGAGCTGGGTGCGGCGCTGGAGGCCCGGACGTACCGGGGCCCGCTGGACGTGGTGTTCGAGGTGGCGGACGCGTTCTGCCCCTGGAACGAGGGGCGTTGGCGGCTCACGGCCGACGAGAAGGGCGTCGCGTCCTGCCGCCGGACCGACGACCCGGCCGATCTGGAGCTCTCGGTACGGGAGTTGGGCTCGGCCTATCTGGGCGGCGAGTCGCTCAGCTCGCTGGGGCAGGCCGGGCGGGTGCGGGAGCTGCGGGCGGGCGCGCTGGCGGAGGCGTCGTCGGCGTTCCTCTCCGACGTGGCGCCGTGGCTGCCGCGGGGGTTCTAGGGGCCTTCCAAGGGCTGTCCCGCAATTCCTGGCTTGACAGCCCTTAGCGCTTCTGGCACCCCGGGCACCAGAAGAGATTGCGGGCGGCGAGGTCGGCGGTGCGGATCTCGCCGCCGCAGATGTGGCAGGACTGCCGGGCCCTGCGGTAGACGTACACCTCGCCGCCGTGGTCGTCGACGCGCGGTGGGCGGCCCATCGCCTCCGGCAGGTGCTCGGGACGGACCGTGTCGATCCGGTTGTTCCGCACGCCTTCGCGCATCAGCACCGCCAGGTCCGCCCAGATCGCGTCCCACTCCGCGCGTGCGAGGTCCCTGCCCGGGCGGTACGGGTCGATCCCGTGCCGGAACAGCACCTCCGCGCGGTAGACGTTGCCGACCCCCGCGATGATCTTCTGGTCCATCAGCAGGGCCGCGACGGTGATCCGGCTGCGCGAGATCCGCAGCCAGGCCCGCTCGCCGTCCTCGTCGGTCCGCAGCGGGTCCGGTCCCAGGCGCTCGTGTATCGCGCGCTTCTCGGGCTCGGTGATCAGCACGCAGGCCGTCGGGCCGCGCAGATCCGCGTGGTGCTCCTCGTTCAGCAGTCGCAGCCGGACCGTGTCGGTGGGCGGCGGGGCCGGGACCGTACCGAATCCGAGCTTGCCGAACAGGCCCAGGTGGATGTGGACCCAGCCGGCGCCGCCGAAGCCGAGGAAGAGGTGCTTGCCGTGGGCGTCCACGTCGGTGAGGGGCCGGCCGTCGAGCAGCGCGGCACCCGCGGCGAACCTGCCCTGCGGGCTGCTCACCCGCACCGGGCGCCCGGCGAACCTGTCCCGGTGGTCCGCGGCAAGGCGGTGGATCGTGTGTCCCTCGGGCACGGTGGCGGCTCTCCTCGGTGGGTGTGCGGGGGCGGACATGGCTGTGCCGCCGGGGGGACCGGGGGGCCGGGGGGGGAGGCCG
>NZ_JBCEWQ010000218.1:0-10886 GCF_038448545.1 Streptomyces sp. CLV115 | reverse complement strand
AGCCCGAGGGACGGGGCGTGGCGCTGTCGCCCGTACGGCCCTGGGAGGCTTCCGGCGACGTGGGTGCGGAGGGGGCGGTGTGCGAGGGGCGGGTGCCCTGTTCCGCAGTGCCGGACCGCCGGGCGTCGCCGCTGCTGTCCGGGGTGCGGGGCAGCAGTGACTGGAGCGGCTGGACCTCTTCGTCTATGGCGTCGAAGACCGAGCTGACCTGGTCGCCGACGTCCGTCAGCTGTACGGGGAGCCGGTCGCGGAGGCTGGTCCAGCTGTCGCGGTGCGAGCGGGAGAAGGAGTCCAGGGTCTGGATGGGGCCGATGGCGCCGTTCTGCCGGTAGGCGGAGTGGAGCAGGCGGTGGCCCTCGCCGGCGTCGTGCATCATGCCGTTGAGCGTGCGCCTGACCTCGCCGAGCTGTTCGTGGTCCAGGTCGCCGGAGCGGGCGCGCTCCATCAGCCGGCGGGCCTCGCTGAGCCGGGTGGACGCCTGGTCGAGGTAGGCCTCGCCGCGGTCGGCGTCGCCGCTGGCCATGCCGAGGTGGATGTCCTCCATGCCACGCTTGAGCCCGTACAGCGAATCACCCGGCAGGGCGTCGGAACTGGCAGCGGCCACTCCGCCGAAGGCGCCCGCCGCCACACCGACGGTGAGTCCGCCGGCCGCGAGGCCCTTCGTCCAGCGTGAACGCGGACGCAATTTCCGGAGCGGGGAGGCCCGGTGGGCTCCCTTGGTCCGCTGTTCGGGCACCGTAGGGCCCGCGGACGCGCCGCCCTCGGTGAACATGGCCTCCATGGCGGCGACGAGCTGGGCTCGCTGCACCATTTTGACCTCGGGATCCAACTCCGGCCTCGGTACCTCACCGAGGCCGTTCGCCAGGGCCAACAACGGTCCGTGGTCGGCCGGTTCGGCCGGTTCCTCGGGCTGTGCGGCCGCCGCACCGCGGAGCGACTGCTCCTCCAGGGCCTGGGCGAAGGCGTTCGCCCGCCGGTGTGCCGAAACGTTTGCGATCACTGGCGGCACCTCCTCTCGTCATGACGGTCGACTCCCCTGGGGGTCCGGAAGGTTGCACACCTTGAGCGCTTCCACACGAATGAGTGAGTGTCGGCGGACATGGGGCGACGACAGGGGGCCTGCAACCGGCACAACGAGGGGCGCGGCACTTGGGTTACGCACGAAGGATGATCGGACCAGTGCGTGACGGTGGCGTTGCCGAGAGTCACTCGGCCGGGGGTGCGGTCAGCGGGCATCGTCCGGGAGGAGCCGGGCCAGCGTGCGGACGGCGCGGTACTGAAGGGTCTTGATCGCGCCCTCGTTCTTGCCCATGACCCGGGCGGTCTCGGCGACCGAGAGGCCCTGCAGGAAGCGCAGGGTCACGCACTCCTGCTGCTGGGGGTTGAGCCGGCGCACGGCCTGGAGCAGCGCGGCGTTGGAGAGGGACTCCAGGACGGAGTCCTCGGGACTGCGCTCGACCTCGTTGGCGTCGAGCATTTCGCCAGTGGTCACTTCCAGCCGGAAGCGGCTGGACTTGAAGTGGTCGGCGACCAGATTGCGGGCAATGGTGACCAGCCAGGCGCCGAAGTCGCGGCCCTGCCAGGTGAACGTGGAGATGCGGCGCAGGGCGCGCAGGAAGGTCTCACTGGTGAGGTCCTCCGCCGTCGCCTTGCCGCCCACGCGGTAGTAGATGTAGCGGTAGACGGTGTCGCTGTACTGGTCGTAGAGGCGGCCGAAGGCGTCGGCCTCGCCGGCCTGTGCGCGCTCGACGAGATCCATCATGCGCGCGCTGTCGCTGTCGGCGGTCGGCCGGCGAACGGTGGACGTGGTCGTTGCGCCGCGGTTGCTGCGTCTTCCGACCGCCGCACTGCGTTCGGCCAGGGCGTAGCAGGGGCCGGCAGGTGCAGGGGTGGCAAATGCGGGTACGGCGTACGCGGTGGGGACGAAGCCGCGCAAGCGGTCGGCGACCGATGCGCGCAGCGTAGCCAGGCCCGAGGCGTCAACCCCGACGTGTGGGTACACGGGACTCCCAGAGGCAGAGCTTCCATCACGTTCAGTGCGAAACCGTCACTCGTCGTGGTGAGTGGTGGGTTCCGGAATGCGTCTGAGGAGAATAACGCTTCGTACAGGCGGTGCTACACCCAGTTGCTCAAATCATCGATTACGTCGCTTCTGTAGCGACTAAACGGCGCATCAAGTAGCACATCGTGACCGCTTATTGATCGAATTACTTCGCTATCTGCCTGTCGGGGCGACGGGTTGTGGTCGTGTGCGAGCAACGCGACTGGCCGGAGCGGTCGGTGGGTAGGGCATCCTGATCGGCCGGCGGGGTCCGGGCGTGGCCGACCCGGCCCTCGGCGGGGGCCGGGACGGGGCGGGACGGGTGCGGGCCTGGACAGGCCGGGGTTCAGCGGCGGCGGCGGTGCAGGGCGACGGCGGCCGCGGTGCCTCCCGCGATCGCGCCGACACCGGCCGCGGCCGGGATGCCGACCTTGGCCGCCTTGCGGCCCGTCCGGTAGTCCCGCAGCCGCCAGTCGAGCGCGCGGGCGTGCTTGCGGAGCTTGGCGTCCGGGTTGATCGCGTACGGGTGTCCGACCAGGGACAGCATCGGGATGTCGTTGTGCGAATCGCTGTACGCCGCGCAGCGGTCGAGGTCCAGGCCCTCGGCGGCGGCCAGGGCGCGGACCGCCTCGGCCTTCGCGGGGCCGTGCAGCGGCTCGCCGACCAGCCGGCCGGTGTAGACGCCGCCGACGGATTCGGCGACCGTGCCGAGCGCGCCGGTCAGGCCGAGCCGGCGGGCGATGATCGTGGCGGTCTCCACCGGGGCCGCGGTGACCAGCCAGACGCGCTGCCCGGCGTCGAGGTGGGCCTGGGCGAGGGCCCGGGTGCCGGGCCAGATGCGGTCGGCCATGTATTCGTCGTAGATCTCCTCGCCGATGGACATCAGCTCGGAGACCCGGTGGCCCTTGACGATGGACAGGGCGCTGTCGCGGGCGTCCTGCATGTGTTCCGGGTCCTCGACGCCCGCGAGTCTGAACCAGGCCTGCTGCCAGGCGAACCGGGTCAGCTCGCGGCGCTGGAAGAACTTCCGCTTGTACAGGCCGCGGCCGAAGTGGAAGATCGCCGCGCCCTGCATGACGGTGTTGTCCAGGTCGAAGAAGGCGGCGGCCCGTTCGTCACCGACGACGGGGAAGGGTGCCTCCTCGGCCTCCGCCTTCGCGGCGGCGCCCTGCTCGGTGCCGGGGGGCTGATCGTCGGGGAGGGTGGATTTCCGCGCTGCCTCAGCTGCTGCCTCGCCGGCCAGCACGCTCCGTGCTGTCGCGGGGCGCCTACGGGGTGTGAGCCATCCAAGAGCGGCCATGTCGTGAGCATAGCCAGTCGGTTCGGCCCTTCCCGACCTGCCGGGATGCCGCGGCGTGAACTCTCGGCCGCCGATTTGTCGAAACGGGTGATTCCGGACGTAACGGCTCAAGGGTGGAACAGCTTCCCTCCCGGCGCAGAATGAAGGCATGAGTGCCCTGTTTAGACGTGCGAAGAAGAAGCCTGCGGACCGCGTGGTGACGCTGGTCGGGAAGCCCGGGTGTCACCTCTGTGACGACGCGAGGCGGGTGGTGCGGGAAGTGTGCGAGGAGACCGGCGCGTCCTGGGAGGAGAAGGACATCACCGTGGACGCGGAGCTGCACCGGGAGTACTGGGAGCAGATTCCGGTGGTGCTGATCGATGACGAACAGCACACGTTCTGGCGGGTGGACCCGGCGAGGCTGCGCGAGGCACTGGGGTCATGAGCGAAAGACGGTTACCATCGTGGGCGTTTTGAGTGCTCTCGGGGGAGTGGCTGTGAGGAGTGTGTGCCGCTTTGCCCCCTTCGGGCCCGCAACGGGCTGATGCGATCCTTGGTTCCGGGATCGCGCGACGAATGTGCGTGACCCCGGTCACTTTGACCGGACAAAACGGACACTATCTTTGTGCACGCGTTCACAAAGACATAGCCTGCATTCGACGGGGCGGTCTTGGGAAATACGGCCGCCTGCAGCCCCGCTCATCCCGCAGGAGCACCGTGGCAACTGGCCGAACTCACCGACCGGCGACCCGTAGCCGAGGAATTCCCGAGGCCACCGTCGCCCGACTTCCGCTGTATCTGCGCGCACTGACCGCGCTCTCCGAGCGCTCGGTACCCACGGTCTCGTCCGAGGAACTCGCCGCGGCGGCGGGGGTCAACTCCGCCAAGCTGCGCAAGGACTTCAGCTACCTCGGCTCGTACGGGACCCGCGGCGTCGGCTACGACGTCGAGTATCTCGTGTACCAGATCTCCCGCGAACTCGGGCTCACCCAGGACTGGCCGGTCGTGATCGTCGGCATCGGCAACCTCGGCGCCGCCCTCGCCAACTACGGCGGGTTCGCCTCCCGCGGCTTCCGGGTCGCCGCGCTGATCGACGCCGACCCCGCGATGGCCGGAACGCCGGTCGCGGGCATCCCCGTGCAGCACGCCGACGAACTGGAGCGGATCGTCGGTGACAACGGCGTGTCGATCGGTGTCATCTCGACCCCGGCCGGTGCCGCGCAGCAGGTCTGCGACCGGCTCGTCGCGGCGGGCGTCACCTCCATCCTGAACTTCGCGCCGACCGTGCTGTCCGTGCCCGACGGCGTCGACGTCCGCAAGGTCGACCTCTCCATCGAGCTCCAGATCCTCGCCTTCCACGAGCAGCGCAAGGCCGGCGAGGACACCACCGAGAGCAGCCCGGACCCGGCCGCACCCCCGGTGCGTTCGGCCTCCGGCGGCCGGAAGGGACCTGACGGGGACATGCCCGCCGTGATGCCCGCATGAGCCTTCTCGTCGTCGGACTGAGCCACCGCAGCGCCCCGGTCTCCGTACTGGAGCGGGCCTCGCTGCCCGCCGAGGCACAGGCCAAGCTGCTCCAGGACACGCTCGCCGCGGAGCCCGCGGTCGAGGCCGCCGTGCTGGCCACCTGCAACCGCATCGAGCTGTACGCCGACGTGGACAAGTTCCACGCGGGCGTCGCCGAGCTGTCCACGCTCCTCGCCCAGCACAGCGGCGTCGGGCTGGACGAGCTCACTCCGTATCTCTATGTGCACTACGAGGACCGGGCCGTCCACCACCTCTTCTCGGTGGCGTGCGGGCTGGACTCGATGGTCGTCGGCGAGGGCCAGATCCTCGGCCAGATCAAGGACGCGCTGGCGCTGGGGCAGGAGCTCCACACCGCCGGCCGGCTGCTGAACGACCTGTTCCAGCAGGCCCTGCGGGTCGGCAAGCGGGCCCACAGCGAGACCGGGATCGACCGGGCCGGGCAGTCGCTCGTCACCTTCGGTCTCGAACAGCTCGCGGCCGGTACGGACGTCGCCGGCTGGGCCGCGGGCAAGCGCGCGCTGGTGATCGGCGCGGGCTCGATGTCCTCGCTCGCCGCCGCCACCCTGGCCCGTACCGGCGTCGCCGAGATCGTCGTCGCCAACCGGACCCGGGCCCGCGCCGACCGGCTCGTCGAGATCCTGGTCCAGCCCGGGGGCACCGGCGTGGCCGCCCGTGCCGTGGAGATGGCCGCGGTCCGCGACGAACTGACACGTGCCGATGTCGTCGTCTCCTGCACCGGTGCGACCGGTCTGGTGCTGACCGCGGAGGCCGTCGCCACCGCGCTCGGACTGGACATCGACGATGCCCCGGAGACGCCCGCCGCACCCGCGGTGCCCGCTCCCGCCCCGGCCGATGCCGACCGGCACGCCGCCTGGGTGGAGAACGGCAGCGCCGGTGCGGTGCGCCAGGCGGTCCGCCGGGCCACCGTGCCCGCCCAGGGCGCCGGCCCCGTACGCCTGGCCCTGCTCGACCTCGCGATGCCGCGTGACATCGACGGCGGGGCCGCCCGGCTCGACGGTGTGCGCCTCGTCGACATCGAGTCGCTCGCGGAGGCGTCGGCGGACGCCCCGATGGCGGCCGACGTGGACCAGGTGCGCACCATCGTCGCCGACGAGGTCGCCGCCTTCGGCGCCGCTCAGCGCGCCGCCCACATCACCCCGACCGTCGTCGCGCTGCGCACGATGGCCGCCGGAGTGGTCGCGGGCGAGATCGCACGGCTCGACGGACGCCTCCCCGACCTGGACGAGAAGCAGCGCGCCGAGATCACGCAGACCGTGCGCCGCGTCGTCGACAAACTCCTGCACGCGCCCACCGTGCGGGTCAAGCAGCTCGCCAGCGAGCCCGGCGGTGCCGGGTACGCCGATGCGCTGCGGGAACTCTTCGACCTCGACCCGCAGACGGTCGCCGCCGTCTCCCGGGCAGACCTGAACGACCCGAATCGAGGGCGGTCATGACCGACAACTCAACCCCGGTCGCGGGGGCCGACAAGCCGCTGAGGCTCGGCACCCGGCGCAGCAAGCTCGCCATGGCGCAGTCCGGCATGGTCGCCGACGCCGTCAGCGAGGTGACCGGGCGCGCCGTCGAGCTCGTCGAGATCACCACGTACGGCGACACCTCGCGGGAGCACCTCGCGCAGATCGGCGGCACCGGTGTGTTCGTCGCGGCGCTGCGCGACGCGCTGCTGCGCGGTGAGGTGGACTTCGCCGTCCACTCGCTCAAGGACCTGCCGACCGCGCAGCCCGAGGGCCTCGTGCTGGCCGCCGTGCCGGTGCGCGAGGACCCGCGCGACGTACTGGTGGCGCGGGACGGGCTGACCTTCGAGCAGCTGCCGTCCGGCGCCCGCATCGGTACCGGCTCGCCGCGCCGCATGGCGCAGCTCAACGCGTACGCCCGTAACCACGGCCTCGACATCGAGACGGTGGCGATCCGGGGGAACGTCGATACGCGTATCGGATTTGTCCGGAGCGGTGAGCTGGACGCGGTGGTACTCGCCGCGGCCGGTCTCAGCCGCCTCGGCCGGACCGGTGAGGTGACCGACTTCCTGTCGGTCGACACCGTCCTGCCCGCTCCCGGCCAGGGAGCACTGGCGATCGAGTGCGCTGCGACCAGCGCCGACCTCGCCGCCGCGCTCGCCGAGCTCGACGACCCGTACACCCGGGCCGCCGTGACCGCCGAGCGTGCCCTGCTCGCCGCCCTGGAGGCCGGTTGCTCCGCACCTGTGGGTGCGCTGGCCGACCTCCTGGTCGACGGACAGGCTGTCAACGAACTGCGCCTGCGCGGAGTCGTCGGTTCCACCGACGGTTCCTCGCTGGTGCAGCTGTCCACCACCGGTCCCGTTCCCACGTCGCAGGACGACGCGGCGGCCCTCGGTCGCGAGCTCGCGTCCGAGATGCTTGCCAAGGGTGCGGCCGGTCTTATGGGGGAGCGAGCACTTTGAGCCCCACCGGCCCCGCCGCATCCGACTTTCCGGCCCTGTCCGCACAAGGGCACGTCACCTTCCTCGGCGCCGGTCCCGGCGACCCGGGACTGCTGACTCTGCGCGCCGTCGAGGCGCTTGCGAGCGCGGACGTCCTTGTCGCCGAGCCGGACGTCCTCGGCGTCGTTCGCTGCCATGCGCGGGCAAGCGTAAGCACACCTGAGCTGACGGTTGTTGACGCGCAGTCAGCAGCCGCCGGTGTGCCCGTTCTCAGGGACGCGGCCAATCTTGTCATGGAGGCAGTGAAGGGCGGCAGGCGGGTCGTCCGTGCCGTCTCGGGCGACCCGGGACTGGACGGGAGCGCGGGCGCCGAGATGCTCGCCTGCGCCGCCGCCGGCATTCCCTTCGAGGTCGTGCCGGGCGTCGCCAACGTCGTGGGTGTGCCCGCGTACGCCGGTGTGCCGCTGCGTGACGCGCAGGGCGCGGACGTCAGGTTCGTGGACGCCCGCACCGCCTCCGACCGCTGCTGGACCGAGGTCGGCGCGAGCGACGCCACGGCCGTGATCTCGACGACGCTCGACTCGGTGGCCGCGGCCGCCGGTGAGCTGGTCTCGGCGGGCCGCAAGCCCGACACCCCGCTGACCGTGACGGTCGCCGGCACGACGACCCGCCAGCGCACCTGGACGGCGACCCTCGGGACGATCGCCCAGGTCCTGAAGCAGGCGAAGGTGCTGCCGTCGCCGGAGGGCCACCGGCCCGTCATAGCCGTGGTCGGTGAGCGCAGCTCCGCCGCCCAGCGCGACCAGCTCGCGTGGTTCGAGTCCAAGCCGCTGTTCGGCTGGAAGGTGCTCGTACCGCGCACGAAGGAGCAGTCCGCGTCGCTCTCCGACCAGCTCCGTTCCTACGGTGCCGTGCCGCACGAGGTCCCGACGATCGCCGTCGAGCCGCCCCGTACGCCCCAGCAGATGGAGCGTGCGGTCAAGGGGCTGGTCACGGGCCGCTACGAGTGGATCGCCTTCACCAGCGTCAACGCCGTGAAGGCCGTCCGGGAGAAGTTCGAGGAGTACGGGCTCGACGCCCGTGCCTTCGCCGGGATCAAGGTCGCGGCCGTGGGCGAGCAGACCGCCGCCGCGCTCGTCGACTTCGGTGTGAAGCCGGACCTGGTGCCGTCCGGCGAGCAGTCCGCCGCCGGTCTGCTGGAGGACTGGCCGCCGTACGACCCGGTCTTCGACCCGATCGACCGGGTCTTCCTGCCGCGCGCCGACATCGCCACCGAGACGCTGGTGGCCGGGCTCATCGAGCTGGGCTGGGAGGTCGACGACGTCACCGCGTACCGCACGGTCCGCGCCTCGCCGCCGCCCGCCGACACGCGCGAGGCCATCAAGGGCGGCGGTTTCGACGCGGTGCTCTTCACCTCGTCGTCGACCGTGCGGAACCTGGTCGGCATCGCGGGCAAGCCGCACAACGTGACGGTGATCGCGTGTATCGGCCCGGCCACCGCGAAGACCGCCGAGGAGCACGGCCTGCGGGTCGACGTCCTGTCCCCGGAGCCCTCGGTGCACAAGCTGGCCGAGGCCCTCGCCGAGTTCGGCGCGCGGCGCCGGGAGGCGGCGAAGGAGGCCGGTGACCCGGTGACGCGGCCGAGCGAGCGGCGTCCCGGTGCGCGGCGGCGTCGTACGACGACCTGAGC
The DNA here is from genome assembly GCF_038448545.1 of Streptomyces sp. CLV115. NCBI lineage: Bacteria > Bacillati > Actinomycetota > Actinomycetes > Kitasatosporales > Streptomycetaceae > Streptomyces > Streptomyces sp. CLV115. Next base: position 1,933 of record NZ_JBCEWQ010000218.1, on the reverse strand, counting down.
CGCGCGTCCGAGGGCGTCTCGGACTGTGTTTCGGAGTGTGTGAGGGGCCCGGTCGCTTCGGCGGCCGGGCCCCTGCCCGTTCCGAGGTGCTCTCCCGGCCTTTCCCGGCACGGGTGTCGGTAAGACGGTGATGTGTACGGGTCTAATCTCGAAGGATGACTGTGTACGGAAACTTCCCCGGCTCCCGCCCCCGGCGGCTGCGGACGACCCCGACGATGCGGCGGATGGTCGCCGAGACACGGCTCGACGCGGCGAACCTGATCCTGCCCGCGTTCGTGCGCGAGGGCATCGACGCCCCGGTCGCCATCTCGACCATGCCCGGCGTGCAGCAGCACACCCTGGACACCCTGCGGAAGGCCGCCGTCGAGGCGGTGTCGGCCGGGGTCTCCGGGATCATGCTCTTCGGCGTTCCCACGGACGAGAAGAAGGACGGCCGGGGCACGGCGGGCACCGACCCGGACGGCATCCTCCAGGCCGGGCTGCGCGCGGTGCGCGCGGAGGTCGGTGACGATCTCGTCATCATGTCCGACCTGTGCCTGGACGAGTACACCGACCACGGTCACTGCGGTGTGCTGACCGAGGACGGCCGGGTCGACAACGACGCGACGCTGGAGCGGTACGCCGAGATGGCCCAGGTCCAGGCCGACGCGGGCGCCCATGTGGTGGGCCCCAGCGGCATGATGGACGGCCAGGTCGGCGTGATCCGTGACGCGCTCGACCAGACGGGCCACGAGGACGTCTCGATCCTCGCCTACACCGTGAAGTACGCCTCGGCGTTCTACGGGCCGTTCCGCGAGGCGGTCGGCTCCTCGCTCAGGGGCGACCGCCGGACGTACCAGCAGGACCCGGCGAACGCCCGCGAGTCGATGCGCGAGCTGGCGCTCGACCTCGCGGAGGGCGCCGACATGGTCATGGTGAAGCCGGCCGGTCCGTACCTCGACATCCTCGCGAAGGTCGCCGACGCGGTGGACGTGCCGGTCGCGGCGTACCAGATCAGCGGTGAGTACGCGATGATCGAGGCCGCCGCCGAGAAGGGCTGGATCGACCGGGACGCGGCGATCATGGAGAGCCTGACCGGCCTTCGCCGGGCCGGGGCGCAGATGATCCTGACGTACTGGGCGACGGAGGCCGCGCAGCGGCTGCGGCGGTCCCAGGCGTAGGAGCGGGCGCGGGGTCCGATCGTTCGGCGCTCAGTGTTCTATGTTCCGCGCCTGGTTTTCGGTGTTGGGCGTGACGGCGTGCCGTCATCGGGAGGAGCAAGTCGTGGCCATGGTGGGCCTGTTCTGGATCGCCGAGGGCGACGTGTACGTGGGCGCGAAGCCGTCCGGTTCGGGACCGGGGGTGCGCCTGACGCCCGAGGGCGTGGTGGCCCTGGGGGACGGGCAGTCCGGCCTCTATCTGTGGGAGGACGTACGGGCCCTCACGGTGAGCGACCTCCCCGTGAAGTCCCTGAAGCGGCAGGTCGGCGCGGTCAAGGACGTGGCTCTGGGCCTGGTGGTGAACCTGGTTCTGCCCATGGGGCCGGGCCGGGTGGACGAGGCCTCGGCGCTGATGACGGTGCGCGTGGAGTCGTCCGGTGGCGAGTACGAACCGACGGCGTACGTCGCCGCGGCCAACGGCTACCCGCAGACCGAGATCGACCTCTCCCGCGCTCTCCTGGCCCGCCTCACGGAGGGCGCCGCGACGATGTCGACGACGCTGGCCGCGATGTCGGAGTGGGGCCGTGCGTCCGGGGGCACGACGCCCCGGGGCGCGGAGCGGGAGAGACTGCTGCGGGAGTGGACGGGTGCGCCCGAGGGCCTGCCCGGCTGAGCCGTACGTCTGCCGGGCCGAGTTGTATGCCTGCCCATCCGGGCGGGCTTTGTGGCCGATCGAGCCGTTTGCCGTTGTTCAGGGCCTGTCCGTCCCCGGCCGGGGACGGACAGGCCCAGAA
>NZ_JBCEWQ010000217.1:0-11020 GCF_038448545.1 Streptomyces sp. CLV115 | reverse complement strand
GTCGATGTCATGGCGGCTGGACCCTTCGCTCGGGAACGGTGCCGTGCGTGGCGCGGTGCGGCGCGCGGGAAACAGCGGGGAAGCGCAGGAGAGCGCGATGCGGGGACGGGGGTGCGGACAGCCGTGGGGGGTGCTCGGGACAGGGGCGGGTCAGTCGGACAGAGCGGGGATGATCCGCGCACCGTAGGCGTCGATCGTCGCCTCGCGCGCGTCGTGCATGTTGTAGAGCGCGAACTGGTCGACGCCCAGGTCCCGCAGGGTCCGCAGCTTCTCGATGTGCGCCTCGGCGGGGCCCAGCAGGCAGAACCGGTCGACGATCCCGTCCGGCACGAAGGTGGTGTCGGGGTTTCCGGCCCGGCCGTGATGGCTGTAGTCGTAGCCGGACCGCCCGGCGATGTACTCGGTGAGGGCCTCGGGGACGAGGCCGGAGTGCGCGCCGTACCGGGAGACGAGGTCGGCGACGTGGTTGCCGACCATGCCGCCGAACCAGCGGCACTGCTCACGGGCGTGGTCGAGGTCGTCGCTCACATAGGCGGGGGCGGCGACGCAGATGGTCACGGAGTCCGGGTCACGGCCGGCCTCGGCCGCCGCGTCCCGTACCGCTTTGATCATCCACTCGGTGAGGAACGGGTCCGCGAGCTGGAGGATGAAGCCGTCGGCCTTCTGCCCGGCCAGCGCGAGCGCCTTCGGGCCGTACGCGCCCATCCAGACGGGCAGTCTGCCGTCCTTCACCCACGGGATCTGGACCGGCTGCCCGTCGACGATGGCCTCCCGGCCCTCGGCCAGGTCGCGGATGACGTCGATGGCCTCGCCGAGCCGGGCCAGGGTGTTGGGTTTGCGGCCGGCGACGCGCATCGCCGAATCGCCCCGTCCGATGCCGCAGACGGTGCGGTTGCCGAACATGTCGTTGAGGGTGGCGAAGGTGGAGGCGGTCACCTCCCAGGTGCGGGTGGACGGGTTGGTCACCATGGGGCCGACGACGAGGTGTTCGGTGTGTTCGAGGATCTGGCTGTAGATGACGAACGGTTCCTGCCAGAGCACCGTCGAGTCGAAGGTCCAGCCGTAGCGGAAGCCGTTGCGTTCGGCGCGGCGCATCAGGCCGACGACGGCCGAGGCGGGCGGATCGGTCTGGAGGACGAGTCCGAAGTCCATGACGGGTGCTCCTAGTCCAGGTACTGACAGGTGGCTCGCGGGGTGTACATGCCGTGTCCGGCCCGGCCGGTGTACTTCCTTGCGTCGATGACGACCTCACCGCGCGACAGGACCGTCTCGACCTGTCCGGTGATCCGCCTCCCCTCGTACGCCGAGTAGTCGACGTTCATGTGGTGGGTCTCGGCGGAGATGGTCTGTTCGGCCGCCGGGTCGTAGATGACGACATCGGCGTCGGCGCCGGGGGCGATGGTGCCCTTCTTCGGGTAGAGGCCGAACATCCGGGCCGGGGAGGCGCAGGCGATCTCGATCCAGCGGCGGCGCGAGATGTGACCGTCCACGACCGCCTGGTGGAGGAGGTCCATCCGGTTCTCCACGCCGGGCATTCCGTTGGGGATCTTCGAGAAGTCGCCGCGGCCCATCTCCTTCTGGCCCGAGAAGCAGAAGGGGCAGTGGTCGGTGGAGACGACCTGGAGTTCGTTGTTCCTGAGCCCCCGCCAGAGCGCCTCCTGGTGTTCCCGGGGCCGCAGCGGGGTGGAGCAGACGTACTTGGCGCCCTCGAAGTCCGGCTCGGCGAGATTGTCGGTGGAGAGGAAGAGGTACTGCGGGCAGGTCTCACCGAAGACCGGAAGTCCCTTGTGGCGGGCGGCGGCGACCTCGGCGACCGCCTCGTCGGCGGAGACGTGCACGATGTACAGCGGGGAGCCGGCCACGCGGGCGAGCTGGATGGCGCGGTGGGTGGCCTCGGCCTCCAGCGCCACCTTGCGCACGTCGCCGTGGTGGCGCGGGTCGGTGCGGCCCTCGGCCAGGGCCTGTTCGACGAGTACGTCGATGGCGATGCCGTTCTCCGCGTGCATCATGATCAGGCCGCCGTTGTGGGAGGCCCGTTGCATGGCGCGCAGGATCTGGCCGTCGTCGCTGTAGAAGACGCCGGGATAGGCCATGAACAGCTTGAAGGAGGTGACCCCCTCCGACACCAGCAGGTCCATCTCCTTGAGCGAGGACTCGTTCACGTCGGAGAGGATCATGTGGAAGGCGTAGTCGATGGCGCAGTTGCCGTCGGCCTTCGCGTACCAGGCGTCGAGACCCTCGCGGACCGCGCGGCCCACTGACTGGATGGCGAAGTCGACGATCGTGGTGGTGCCGCCCCAGGCGGCCGCCCGGGTGCCGGTCTCGAAGGTGTCGGCGGCGTAGGTGCCGCCGAACGGCATCTCCATGTGGGTGTGCGCGTCGACACCGCCCGGGATGACGTATCTGCCGGTGGCGTCGATCCTGCGATCGGCGCTCCAGCTCTCGGCCGCGTCGCTGTCGTGCGCCGCGAGGGCCACGATGCGGCCGCCCTCGATGAGTACGTCGGCATGCAGTTCGTCGGACGCGGTGATGACAAGACCACCGTGGATGACGGTGCGGCTCATGTACCCCTCCTCACTCGTGGCGGAATGGGTCTACGCACGTAGACAAGGTGCGTGATGAAGAACGTAGAAGTGGGTTACCCACTGTGGCAATACCGCTGCCGCTAACCGCTGAAGACGTTTCTGTTTCATCCGCCCGGCACTCCACCGGCCCACAGCCGCGGCGAGGACCACGACCACCGATGAATAACGGAATGGTTACGGGTCTGGTCCAAATGTTGAGTACGGTTCATGCGCCCGTCCCGTACGCGGCGTGGTCCGATCACCACCGACGGCGAGCCTCGGACACATCACCGGACGCCCCCGTCGCCCGGTGTCCAACGACCCGCCCCGGAGGATCACGTGTTCCTGTCGCGCTCCGCGCGTACGGTGCTGGCTGCCGCCACCGTCGCCGCCGCCGCACTGCCGCTCGTCACCACCGCCGCCCACGCCCAGGGGGCCGAGGCCCCGGCCGCCGCCCCGTACGCCGGTCTGCCGTCCGGCACCAAGCAGGCGAAGACCCTGGTCATCGGCATCGACGGCGCCACCTTCGACACCTTCTCGCGCGCCGACGTGCCGAACCTTGGACAACTGATGGCCAAGGGCCTGACCGCCCGGAGCAACCTGTACGCCGACCCGATGGCCCCGACCGTCTCCGGCGCCGGCTGGTCGTCCATCGCCACCGGTGTCTGGCCCGACAAGCACAACGTGAAGGACAACAACTTCACGGCCCCGAACCACGGCCAGTACCCGGACTACGCGACCCGGCTGGAGACCGCGGACCCGGCCACCTCCACGCTGGTCGTCGGCACCTGGAGTCCGATCCCCCAGATCGTCTTCGGTGCGAAGACCGATCTGCGGATCGCGGGCGGCGACGACGAGGGCACCACGGCCAAGGCCGCCGACTACCTCGCGCACGGCAACCCCGACTCCACCTTCGTCCACCTCGACGAGGTCGACGGCGCCGGCCACGGCACCGGCTCCGCGAGCGATGCCTACCTCAAGGCCCTCAACACCGCCGACGGCCAAATCGGCCGGCTGCTCGACGCGGTGGCGTCACGGCCGGCGTACGCCAAGGAGGACTGGCTCGTCGTCGTCACCGCCGACCACGGCCACACCCCCACCGGCGGACACGGCGGCAACACCCCGCTGGAGCGCGGCACGTTCGTGATCGCCCAGGGCAAGGGCATCCGGCCCGGCTCGGTGCGCGACGACGTCAAGATCACCGACATCGCGCCCACGGTGCTGCGCCACGAGGGCGTCGCCACCGACCCCGCCTGGAATCTCGACGGCACCTCACTGGCCGAGCCGAAGCGGGACGCCTTCGACACGCTGCGCCCCTCGCTGCGCCCGCCCGTCGACGAGACCAGGCTCCCGGCCGGCACCAAGGGGTGGACGGACACCGCGCCCGAGGGCTGGTCGATCGACAACTCGAAGATGCCGGCCGGTGGCGTCACCGAGTGGCGCGGCTGGTCCTTCGCCACGGACGAGTTCTGGACCAATGCCGAACGCGGCCAGGGCCGCGAGACGAACGTCCGCGCCCGTGACGTGTTCGCGGTCGCCGACTCCGACGAGTGGGACGACAAGGCGCACGGTGCCGGACAGTTCGACTCCACCCTGGTCGGCCCCGCGTACCAGCTGAACGGCGCGGCGAAGGCGACCGTGTCGTACGCGACGAACTACCGGGTCGACGGTCCGCAGACCGGCGACGTCTACGTCTCGTACGACGGTGGCGCCCCGCAGCTCGTCAAGTCCTACCGGGCCGACAGCAACACCGTCGAGCGTCTTGAGCTGACCGTTCCGCGGGGCGCGAAGGAGGCCCGGCTGAGCTTCCGCTACACCGGCACGAACAGCGCCTTCTGGACCGTCGACCAGGTCGCCTTCGCGCAGCCCGCCCCGCCGTCGGAGCTCGCGGTCGCCTCACTGCAGGCCGGCACCGTGCTCCTGGGCAGGCCCGGCTCCGATTCCGCCTGGAAGGTCACCGCGACCGGTGTCGTGAGGACCGCGCAGGGCAGGCCGGTGAAGGGCGCGAAGGTCACGGCCGAGCTGACGGCCGGCGGCAAGGTGCAGAAGCTGACCGGCACCACGAAGAAGGACGGCTCGGTGCGCCTGCGCACCACGGTGCCCCGGGGCGTCGCCGGAGCCACGCTGACCGTCACCGATGTGCGCTACGAGCACCTCGCGTACTACGGGGAGCTCGACCCGGTCCGCTCGCTGGACCTCACCCGCCCCACCGGCCACCGGGGCTGACCGACCGGACGGGCCCCGCAGCCGCCTCGCGGCCGGGGCCCGTCCTGCGTCCACCGCCCGGCGTTATCGGTCCACCGACCGCAGAGCCCCGGCCAGGATCTCCGCCCCTTCCTCGGCCTCCGGGATGGTCAGCGAGAGCGGTGGTGCGATCCGCAGCACGCTGGTGTTGTGGCCGCCGCCCTTGCCGATGAGCAGACCGCCCTCGCGGGCCGCTTCGAGCACGGCCGCGGCCGCCTCCGGGTTCGCCTCGTCGGTGCCGGGCCTCACCAGCTCGATGCCGATCATCAGGCCCCGGCCGCGCACCTCCCGTACGCACCGCGAACCCGCGCCGATCGCCCGCAGCCGCTCGATCAGCAGACCGCCGACGCGCCGGGCGTTGCCCTGCAGATCGTGTTCGAGGAGATAGGAGAGGTTGGCGAGGCCGGCGGCCATGGTGACCGGGGAACCTCCGAACGTCGAAATGGAGTTGGCGTCCAGGCAGTTCATGACCTCGGCCCGAGCCACGACACCGCCGATCGACATGCCGTTGCCGATGCCCTTGGCGAAGGTGAGGATGTCCGGCGGGCCGTTCTCACCGTGCGCCTGCCAGCCCCAGAAGTGTTCGCCGGTCCTGCCCCAGCCGGTCTGCACCTCGTCGGAGATCCACAGGACACCGTGCCGGTCCAGGACCCTGCGGAACGCCGCGTACAGCCCGTCGGGCGGCGAGGTGAATCCCCCGACGCCCTGGATGGGTTCGGCGATCAGGGCAGCGGGCGCCCGGGTGTGCCCGAGCAGGTCCTCCAGATCGGCGACGCAGGCCTTGATGAACTCCGGGTCGCCGAGGTGCTCGTACGGTCCCCGGGTGCGGACGCCGCCGTGCACGTACAGCGTCTGCAACGGCGACAGGCTGGTCGGCGACCAGGCGTTGTTGCCGGTGATGCCGACGGCGGAGAACGACCTGCCGTGGTAGCTGTTGCGCATCGCGAGGACCTGGCTGGAGCCCCGGTACGTGGTGGCGAGCAGCAGCGCCGTGTCGTTGGCCTCGGTGCCGGAGGTGGTGAAGAAGACCCTGGCGTCCGGAATGCCGGAGAGCGTGGCGACACGTTCGGCCAGTTCCACCATCGGCCGGTTGAGGTAGAGCGTGGACGAGTGGATGATCCGGCCGGCCTGCTCACCGACCGCCTTGGTCACCTCGGGCAGGGCGTGGGCGGTCATGGTGGTGAGGATGCCGCCGAAGAAGTCCAGGTAGCGCCTGCCGTCGGCGTCCCAGACATGGCGGCCCTCGCCGTGGGTGATCTCCAGGGGGCGTTTGTAATAGAGCGCCAGCCAGTCGGGGCTGACGGCGAGGTGCCGGTGGTGCAGACTGCTCACGGCTCCACCAGTCCTTCGTACGCGTCGGGGCGGCGGTCCCGGTAGAACGCCCACTGCTGCCTGACCTCGTCGATGAGGCCGAAGTCGAGGTCGCGGACGACGAGTTCCTCCTCCTTGTCGGAAGCGACCTCACCGACGAACTGGCCGCGCGGGTCGACGAAGTAACTGGTTCCGTAGAAGTCGTTGTCGCCGTACTCCTCCTGGCCGACACGGTTGATCGCGGCGACGAAGTACTCGTTGGCGACGGCGGAGGCGGGCTGTTCCAGCTGCCAGAGGTAGCCGGAGAGACCGCGCGAGGTGGCGGACGGGTTGTAGACCAACTGGGCGCCATTGAGGCCCAGTTGACGCCAGCCCTCGGGGAAGTGCCGGTCGTAGCAGATGTATACGCCGACCCTGCCGACGGCGGTGTCGAAGACCGGCCAGCCCACGTTTCCCGGCTTGAAGTAGTACTTCTCCCAGAACCCCTTGACCTGGGGGATGTGGTGCTTGCGGTACTTGCCGAGGTAGGAGCCGTCGGCGTCGATCACGGCGGCGGTGTTGTAGTAGAAGCCGGACTGCTCGACCTCGAAGACCGGCACGACGATCACCATGCCGGTCTCGCGGGCGAGTTCCTGCATCCGGCGGACGGTCGGCCCGTCCGGTACGGGCTCGGCCCAGCGGTAGTGCTCGGGTTCCTGCACCTGACAGAAATAGGGGGCGTTGAACACCTCCTGGAAGCCGATGATCTTCGCGCCCTGACGGGCGGCCTCGCGAGCATGCTCCTCATGCTTGGCGATCATGGATTCGGTGTCGCCGGTCCAGGTCGCCTGGACTAGTGCGGCGCGTACGACTTGGGACATGAGCTGCTCCTTCGACGCGGCGTCAGAGAGCCTCAACGCGTTTCTACGCCCGTAGACACGTGCGTAGAGGAGAACGTAAGCCCCGTCACACAGCGGGGCAAGACCATCGCCGTGAACCGGCTGAGTCGATCATGTTTCACACCCGTGCGGTCCACATGCCCGGCCGCAGGCGAAGCGGGGCGGGAGTGAGCGGCTCGCCGTCCACCTCTTCGGCTCCCTCGGCGTCCCACCACAGCTCGCCGTCGGCGGCCAGGAAGAGCGCCCGGCACCCACCGACCGCACCGCCGCTCTCCGGCACGTCCGCGACCTCTTCGAGGCAGGCGGCCGGGCAGGGCCAGGCGTCCTCGAAGACACCGCCCCGGTCGTGGTGCATCATGCCCGAACCGCCCTGCCGCGGCCCCTGCCTCATGTCGATGATCTGGGAGTCCCCGTCGCTCTCGGCCCACGGGATCCACTGCCGGTGCCACCAGGGCTCCCCCCTCCTTCTCGGGATCGCCGTCCTCCTCCAGGTCGACGTTGATGCCCACGCACATCTCCCAGTGACCGATGATCTTCGCGACCGGCAGCGGAGGCCGTAGCGGCAGCACGGTCGTCCATCCGCGGAGCCCGTGGTGGCAGGCCGGCAGATCCGCCGGGAACCGCACCCCCGTCCTGACCTGCGCCGCCTCCACCGCGACCGGGTCCGCGGGCGGCGCGAGCAGCTCGTACGACTCCGGGGCGTGCGTACGGAGCCGGGCATCGATCCTGGCCCAGGCGGCCGGGACCGCGGAGCCGGAGAAGGCGGGGACGTCGGGACGGGAGGTGTGTTCCGTCATACCGGGGATCAGAACACGCCGCACCGACAAGGCGTCGGCCCGCCCGGTGCCGACGCCCGGCCCACCGGCCTTCGGCGGCGCTTTGTATTCTCGGCAGACGCCCCCGATCAGAGCGGCACCTGCGAGAGGAATCACCATGACCACCGAGCTGAGCCCCGACGCCCTGTCCGGGCTCCTCGACCGGGCCCGTCAGGACTACCAGGACCTGGCGGGACTCGGGCTCTCGCTCGACCTCACCCGGGGCAAGCCGGCCCCCGAGCAGCTGGACCTCTCCGAGGACCTGCTGAGCCTGCCGGGCGGGCGGCACACCTCCGCCGGTGGCGTGGACGTACGCAACTACGGCGGGCTCCAGGGGCTGCCCGAACTCCGGGAGATCTTCGCCGGGGTGCTCCAGGTGCCGGCCGGCCAGCTGCTCGCTGCCGGGAACTCCAGCCTTGAGCTGATGCACGACTGCCTGGTGCACGCCCTGCTCAGCGTGGTGCCGGGCGCCGAGTCGCGCTGGGTGGACCAGGACCGGATCGCCTTCCTGTGTCCGGTGCCCGGTTACGACCGGCACTTCGCGCTCTGCGAGCGGTTCGGGATCGACATGATCCCGGTGCCGATGACCGCCGACGGCCCGGACATGGAGACCGTGGAGCGGCTCGTCGCCGAGGACCCGGCGATCAAGGGCATCTGGTGCGTACCGAAGTACAGCAACCCGGACGGCGTCTGCTACAGCGACGCGACCGTGGCCCGGCTCGCCGCGATGAGCACCGCCGCCCCCGACTTCCGGATCTTCTGGGACAACGCCTACGCCGCGCACCACCTCACCGACGAGCCCGTGGAGATCGCCGATCTGCTCGGTGCCTGCGCCGAGGCCGGCAACCCGGACCGGGCGTTCGTGTTCGGCTCCACGTCGAAGATCACCGCGGCGGGTGCGGGCGTCGCGTTCTTCGGCTCCTCGCCCGCGAACCTCCAGTGGCTGCTCGGCAACAACGGCAAGCGCTCGATCGGCCCGGACAAGGTGAACCAGCTGCGGCACGTCATGTTCCTGCGGGACGCCGACGGGGTGCGGGCCCACATGGAGCGCCAGCGCGCCCTGCTCCAGCCCAAGTTCGAGGTGGTGGCCCGGATCCTGGACGCCGAGCTCGGCGGCACCGGACTCGCGACCTGGACCTCGCCCAAGGGCGGGTACTTCGTCACCCTGGAGGTGCCGGACGGCTGTGCCAAGGAGGTCGTACGCCGGGCCGCCGAGGCGGGCATCGTGCTGACCCCGGCCGGCGCCACCCACCCGTACGGCGACGACCCGCGCGACGCGGTCATCCGGATCGCGCCGAGCTACCCGGGGCTTCCGGAGCTGGAGCAGGCGATCGCGGGGCTCGCCGTCTGCGTCAGGCTCGTGGGGTACGAGCAGCGGGCCCGCTAGGACCTCTCGTCCCGATCAGCGTCAACCCCCTTCCGGTTCCTTCCCGTTCGAGTGATGTGCGGCTCCCGGGGAGGATCCCGGAGCGGCCTGGGCAGTGTCCAGGGGACCGATTCCGGAAGGGGATGTGGTGGGACTGTCACGCGAGTTCGGGCGCGCCATCAGCGAGGGGCCGACAGCGGCCGACGTCGCGGGCGCGCCCGCTCTGCCCTGCCCGAGCGGCTGGTCCGCGCTGGCGTTCTCCGAGGAGCTGCGGCCGGGCACCGTCCTGACCCGCCCCTTGGCGGGCGAGGACGTGGTGCTGTACCGGCTCGGGACGGGGGCGGTCCGCGCCATCCGCCCCTACTGCCCGCATCTGGGGGCGCATCTCGGGCTGGCCAGGGTCGAGGGGGACCACCTCGTCTGTCCGTTCCACTTCTTCGCGTTCGGCCCGGACGGCGCGTGTGTGCGTACCGGATACGACACGAAGCCGCCGAAGTCGCCGTTGTCGCAGCTGCCGGTCCAGGAGGTCAACGGCGCGGTTTTCGTGTGGCGGCACCACGACGGCCGGGCGCCGGACTGGACGATCCCGGCCTGGCACGAGATCGGCCACCGGCCCGCCCGCAGCGCCGCCTGGGAGCTGGCAGGCAATGTCCAGGAAGTCATCGAGAACTCGGTCGACCTCGGCCATTTCGCCACCCTGCACGGTTGGGCCAGGGCCGAGATCGGCGGGCCGGTGGTCTACGACGACGCCTCGTTCCATGTCTCCATGCGGGCCCACGAGTCGGCGCCGCTCCTGGGCGACTTCGTCGTCGACGTGGAGGTGGACGGGTACGGGCTCGGCTGCCTGCACGCCGATGTGCACACGGCCCGGCTGGGCCTGCGGATGTGCACGATGGTGATGCCGACGGCGATCGCACCCAACCGGATGCAGTTCCGGCAGCGCAATCGCATCGCCTTCGCCGAGCCGTCCCGGCTGCCGGCCCCGCTCGCCCGTGCGGTGAGCCGGACCGCGGCCAGGGTGCTGGACCGCGCCGTGTTCCGGTCCAGCTGCGAGTTCACCGCCGCGGACTTCCCGATCTGGAATCACAAGCAGTACCAGCAGCCACCGCGGCTCGCTCCCGGCGACGGCCCGATCGGCCCGTTCCGCCGCTGGGCCCGGCGGTTCTACCCGCCGCCCCCGGAGTGACCGGCCCGGGGGCGCCCGCTCAGGGTGCCCCCGCGATGCCCGCCACCCGCAGGGCGTGGGCGACGTCCCGCTCCCTGGCCGGTGAGACGGCACGGGCCGCGGCCAGCAGTGGCGGGACGAGGCGTTCCGGATCGTCCGCCGCGACCTCCGCCGCGTCCTGCGGAGTCCGTACGCGGACGAAGGCGCCCAGCAGTGCCCGCGCCTGCGGCCCTTGGCCGGACCGTTCCAGCGCCACCACCGCGGCGGCGATCTCCCCGGCGGGGCCGGCCACCCCCTGGCGCAGCAGTTGCCCGCAGTCGTCCGGACGCCCTGCGGCGTGCAACGCTCCAGCGGCGGAGGCGAGTTGGGCCGGCGGCAGCGAGGCGACCTCCCACAGCAGCGTCGCCCAGTCGGCGTCGAGGCCGGCCCGGTGCAGCTCGACGGCGAGCGCCGGCAGCCATTCCGCGGGCCGGCGGGCCGCCTCGCAGAGCACTGCGTGTGCCGCACCGCCGCTGCCGTCGGCCCGCAGCCGGCCCAGCCGCTCGACGGTCCACAGGGCGGCCCGGCGGGCCTCCGGGGCCGGGGCGGAGACACGGGTGGCGGGCCCGGCGGAGGTGTCGTCGCCGGGCGGGGCGACGGCGAAGCGGGCACCGCGCGGCGCGGCGGCGGTGGCGGGC
>NZ_JBCEWQ010000216.1:0-11604 GCF_038448545.1 Streptomyces sp. CLV115 | reverse complement strand
AGCGCCCGGGACGCGTCCGGGGCGGCCGAGGCGCTCTCGATGTCCGTGAGATCCCGGTGCCGGGTCTCCCTGGCGCACCCGACCGCGAGCACGGTGATGAGCGCCGCGGCGATCACGTACAGCGAGATGGGCACCGAGCTGTCGAAGTCCGCGAGCAGCGCCGTGGCGATGAGCGGCGCCGGGGCGCCGGCCGCGACCGAGGAGAACTGCGCGCCGATCGAAGCGCCCGAGTACCGCATCCGGGTCGCGAACATCTCGGAGAAGAAGGCCGCCTGCGGCGCGTACATCGCGCCGTGGAAGAAGAGCCCCACGGTGACCGCGAGCAGCAGACTGCCGAAGTTCCGTGTGTCGATCAGCGCGAAGAACGGGAACGTCCACAGCCCGACACCGATCGCGCCGACCAGGTAGACCGGCCTGCGCCCGACCCGGTCGGAGAGCGCACCCCACATCGGAATGACCGCGAAGTGGACCGCCGAGGCGATGAGTACCGCGTTGAGCGCCGTCTGCTTGCTCAGATCCGCCGCCGTGGTCGCGTAGACGAGCACGAACGCCGTGATCACGTAGTAGCTGATGTTCTCCGCCATCCTGGCGCCCATGGCGATCAGCACATCGCGCCAGTGATGCCGCAGCACGGCGACGAGCGGCATCTTCTCGGCCGTCCCGGCAGCCGATCGGCGCTCCTCGGCCTGCGCCATCGCGGCCTTGAAGACCGGGGATTCATCGACAGAGAGGCGAATCCACAGACCGATGACCACCAGGACACCGGAGAGCAGGAAGGGGATGCGCCAGCCCCACGCGCCGAAGGCGGATTCCGACATCAGTGCGGTGAGCGCGGACAGCACCCCGGTGGCGAGCAACTGCCCGGCCGGCGCGCCCGTCTGAGGCCAGGAGGCCCAGAAGCCGCGGCGCTCCGCGTCCCCGTGCTCCGAGACCAGCAGCACCGCCCCGCCCCACTCGCCTCCGAGTGCGAAGCCCTGCACCAGCCGCAGGACGGTGAGCAGTACGGGCGCGGCGGCCCCGACCGTGGCATGCGTCGGCAGCAGCCCGATCGCGAACGTCGCCCCGCCCATCATCAGCAGACTGAGCACCAGCAGCTTCTTGCGCCCGAGCCGGTCGCCGTAGTGCCCGAACACCAGGGCACCGAGCGGCCGGGCGGCGAAACCGACCGCGTAGGTGAGGAAGGACAGGAGAGTCCCGACGAGCGGATCGGACTCGGGGAAGAACAACTTGTTGAAGACCAGCGCGGCGGCTGACCCGTACAGGAAGAAGTCGTACCACTCGATGGTGGTTCCGACGAGGCTCGCGGCGACGATGCGCCTGAGATTCGACGGGGCTGGCGGAGAGCTTGCTGGGGCGGCCATGGGTACCACTTCCGGACGGTCGGCGGGGACGGGTGTGCGTCGCCATACCGTAGGAAGGGGCAGGTGGGGGGCGTATGTGGCGGGACACCACAGTTCTGCCGCCCGGAGTGCGCGTGCCCACCATGCCGTGCTCCGGCCGGTTTTCCGATGCGCCGTGCCCGGGCCCGCTTCCGAAGTACTCGTCCGCTCTCTACGGTAGAAGTGACTTCACACGCGCATGGCGCGACGGCGAGACGACGGGGGCATCGTGGAAGCGGAGTTGGCGGCACTGGCGGCGTCGGGTGCGACGGCCTTGGTCGGTCACATGGTCTCGGACGCCTGGGCGCAGACCCGGGAGCGAATGGCGCGATTCCTCGCGCGGGGCGGGGCGACCGATGACGTGGACGAGGAACTCGACGCGTCCCGGGAGGAGCTCGTCGCGGCCCGCGACGGCGAGGATCCGGACGTGGCGGCGGACATCGAGGACGAGTGGCGGCTCAGGATGCGCCGGGCACTGCGCGCGGACCCGGCGGCCGCACAGGAACTGCGGGTGCTGCTGGACGAGATCGCCCCTCGACCGGAAGCCGTGTCGACTGTGACGATCAACAACAACTTCAGCGGGGACAGCCAGAACTCCCAGGTCATCCAGGGACAGAGCGTGTCCGGCGGACTGACTTTTCACGGTTAGGGAAGAACGTGCAGAGTGAGGAACCCGGCGCCCGCCGGGAATCCACGTACGTCAGCAACGACCTGTCCGGGGAGGTCCACGGCACGAGCATCCAGGCCCAGCGGATCCATGGCGGAATCACCTTCAACGTCCAGGCACAGCCCGGTGTCGGGCCGGACATCAGGCCGGACGAGGTTCCGCCGCTCCCGTTCCCGTTCGTCAATCGCTCGAAGCGTCTGGCGGAGCTCGACGCCTGGCTGGGAACGGGACGCCCGCGGTCGGTGAAAGTCGGGTTCGGAGCCCTGTACGGCATGTCCGGCGTGGGCAAGACCGCGCTGGTGTCGCACTGGGCGGACGAGAAACGGGAGCTGTTCCCCGACGGTCAGATCTACGTCGATTTCGCGGCGCTGCGGGAAGAGCCGGAGGGCGGGGACGTGTCCGAGGCCGTTCGCCGGTGCCTCAGGTCCCTGGGAGTCGACGAGTCGACCATCCCCGCGTCGCTCGCCGACCGGACAAGGCTGTTCCGGTCGCGTTCATCGGGCCGGCGGCTGCTCGTGGTCCTCGACAATGTGAGCCAGCCGGCCCAGGCGGCCTCCCTGATCCCCAAGGGTGAGGGCAGCGCCCTGCTGGTCACGAGCGGCGGTCTGCTCGGGGAGCTGGCACTGGACGGTGCGCGGCTGATGCCGGTGCGGCCTCTGGGCCGGGACAGCGGGCTGGAGCTGCTGACCGAACGCTGCGGCGAGGAGGCCGTCGCGGCGGACCGGGAGTCGGCCGAACGGCTGGTGGAGCTGTGCGGGGGCCTGCCGGTGGCCCTGCACATCGTGGCGGCCCGGCTGCTGACCAGCCCCGGGCTGACCCCGGCGGCCCTGGCCGACGAGCTTGCCGACGAGTCAGGTCGCCTGGCGGGAATGTCCCTCGGAGAGGAGCGGTCGATGTCCGCTGTGCTCGATCTCGGCTACCGGGAACTTCCCCCGGACACGGCCCGGCTGTACCGGCTCCTGGGCTGGCTGCCGAGTACCACCTTCGACGTGGGCGTCGCCGCGGTCGCGGCCGGCATCGACACATCGAGCACCGGAACGATGCTGAGGGCGCTCGTATCGGCGAGCCTTCTCGAATCGACCGGGGACGGCCGGCACCGCTTCCACGACCTGGTACGTCTCCATGCCCGGGAGCGTGCCGCCGCCGAGGAGCCGGCCGGCGAACGGCTCGCCCTGCTGGGGCGGGTGACGACGCACTACCTGGCTCTCACCGCACTCGCGGACCGGTCGATCAGGCAGGACCGGCTGCGGATCGCGGATCTCACGACGCTGTTGAGCGCGGCCCCCGACCCGTTCGGGACCACAGGGGGCCCGGCGCCTCTCGACTGGCTGGAAGCGGAACACCGCAACATCCTGGACGTGCTGCGGGCCGCTGTTCGTGAGGAGACCCTCCGGACCGAGGTGTGGCAGCTGGCCGAGGCGTTCACCGTGTTGTTCTTCCACCACCGGCATCTCGGTGACTGGCGGGAGTCGCTCGAACTGGGGGCGGGGGGGGGGGGGGGGACGGGGGGGCGGCGCCCGCGGCCGCCGCGCTGGAACCGGCCGCCGAGGCACGGCTGCGCAGTCTTCTGTCCCGCCCGCTGATGGACCAGGGCGAGCACGAGGCAGCACGACGGGAGCTGGAATCCGCCGCGGCATGCGCCGAGGTGTCGGGAGACCTCGTGGTGCGGGCCTCCGTGCAGGAGTTCTCGGGACGGTACTGGGAACACTACGACCTCTCCCGCGCCATGGACGCCTACCGCAGTGCGCTTGAGCTCAGCACCGCGGCGAACGAAGGGCGTGGCGCCGCCATCGCGGCCTATTTCCTCGGCAGCGCCCAGGACGCCGCCGGTGACCACGACGAGGCCCTGGTCACTCTGCGAGGGGCGCACGCGGAACTGACCGCGCGGAACGATCCGCGAATGGCGGCGCGGGTGCTGGCGGCCATTGGTCTCGCCCACGACCGTCTCGGGGAGCACGAAGCGGCGATCCGCTCGCTGAGCGAGGCCGCCCGAGCCCTGCGGGAGCAGCGGGCGACGCACTACGAGGCCCAGGCCCTGGTGGCCCTGGCCGGAATCAGGGAGCGCTCGGCCGCCGGTCCCGAAGCGGTACGGGCCGACCTGACGCGGGCCCTGGAGATCTACGAGGCGGGCTGCAGCCCGCAGGCCGAAGTGCTGCGCCGACGGCTCGAAGAGACGGGTGGGACGGGCTGAGCGACGGACGTCCTCAGCCGAACGGGCCGAGCGGGACATCCGGGCGCAACCGGAGGGAGACGTCCTCGTTGCGCAGCTCACCGATGCGCAATGTCACCATGGCGTCGTCCAGCGCCGCCCCCGCGCGCAGCAGGGTGTAGACGGTCGCGGCCGGCAGACCGGGATCGACTGCGGGGCCGGTGACCGCCGCCTCGACGATCCGTCCGTCGCGCAGCCCCACCAGGCAGCCGCCCCCGTCCAGAGCAACGGCCGCGAGGCGGCAGCCCGGACACCGGCGCAGCGTTTCCCCGATCCAGCGCAGGGCCTCGGCGGCCGTCGGGAGGGCAGTGCGCCGGAACAGGACCGACGCGCTCTCGACCAGGCGCCGGTCCCGTTCCCGCTCGTCACAGGCCAGGTGGGTGAAGGCCCGCGGGTCCTCGCGTTCCGTGCCGGACACCGCCGCGGGGTGGCGCCGCACGGCCACGGTCGGTCCTTCCTCGTCGTGGAACGTGGCCGTGGTCGCCACGGTCCAGGAGGAGACCGGGGGAAGCGTCTCCTCTGGCGCGGGCAGTGTCAGTCGGGGCGGGACACCGGGTGACGGCTCGGCCAGACCCATCAACCGGTAGAGCGCGGTGCGCAGTTGGTGGAGAGCCTGCCCCGGCCGGGCGAAGGCCTGCTCGGCGATCGTGCGGTAGCGGTCGCAGGTGTGTTCGGCGACGGTGGTCCTGATCTGCTCGGCCATGTCGCCCGGCGGACCGAGCCGGGGTGCGGCCCGTCCGAGACGGTCCGCGGCCGTACCCGGCACGGCATCGCTCCCGAACGCGGCGAGCAGCACCGGCTTGCCCAGAGCCGCACCGTACAGGGTCACCGAACCGTGGTCGCCGATGACGGCGTCCGCGGCCACGAGTGCCGGCCGCCAGGCGTGGACGGGGGGAATCAGGACCAGCCCCGCGTCCAGTGCGGCTGCCAGTGCGGTGCGGATCTGCCAGGCGCCGTGCCCTGACCAGACGTTGGGGTGGATGATCGCGGCGACCCGGAATTCGTCGTACGGCAGCGCGGCGAGCAGACGGGCCGGGAGATCGGGGTGCTGCCCGATCAGGGAGGTGGGACCCCAGGTGGAACTGAGCACCACGAGTTGTCGCCCGTCCGGCACGCCCAGTGCGGCCCGGTAGCTCCCGGCCTGATCCAGGCTGACGAGCAGCTCGTCGAAGCACGGGTCGCCGACAAGCAGCGTGTGTCCGGCCGCCTTCGGATGGGTGGCGAGCAACTGCTCCTCCTGGCCCGGATGCGAAATGGCGAGCCAGGCCCGTCCGGACTCCAGCAGCCGGTCCGGCACCACGCCGGACAGGCGGCTGCGCGGGGCCCGTGAGTCCGGTACGTGCTTCTGGAAGCCGATCCCGTGGGGCAGCACCAGAACGGGACAGTCCCCGTCCGGTACATCGATGTTCTCACTCGCGGAGACGATGAGATCGGGAGCGGCGTCGGCCAGCTGCTCCCACGACATCACCCGGCACCCCGAGTCGTGGAGCAGGTCGAGCACCCCGTCGCTGAAGGCGGAGGTGGAGTCGTAGGCGAAGACGACGGCCACCCGGCTGTCACCGCGCAGCAGTGCGGGCAGACATTCAAGGACCCGCGCGGTCGAGGTGACGGTGCGGGCGGCCACGACCAGGGTCTTCTCGCGACGAAACGTGCTCCATCTCAGAGCATCCGGCCCGACGGGAACGCGGAGGGGCTGCCTAGCGTGCATGGCCACCCCAAGACGCTACCCCCGGTCGCGTGGCTCGTGGCTCGTGGCTCGTGGCTCGCGGCTCGCGGCTCGCGGCTCGCGGCTCGCGGCTCGCGGCTCGCGGCTCGCGGACGATGGTTCCTCTATCGTGCTTCAAGCTGGAGAACAATCCCTCTGGAGGGTCGGTGCGACATCGGTGTTCGCGTACACCGTAGCCAACTCTCCACCTACTTCAGCACGGTCACCACCACTGCCGCCACCGCGCTGATGACGGTCAGGGCCGTGGCGAACGCCCTGCCCGACCTCGCGACGGCCTCGGGCGCCGGGGCGCCGCCCCAGCGGGCGACGGCGAACGCGATCCCCGCCACGAGGCAGGCGGACATCACCGCCAGCGCGACTGCCATGAGCAGCATCGCCGTATGGGTGGGGTTCACAGCAACTCCTCCTTCGACGCCTTCGAGCTCGTCTGCTTCGTGCGGGCGGGCATTCGCACGGCACGAAACAACCATCCACCTGCACGAGGGGCGGCCGAGCGGGTTGGATGTTGTCCACGTGACAACACGGGGTTGTCCGGGGAACAACTCGGTCCGAGAGAGGTGACGTGGGGACTTTGAAGCGGCCCGGCCGGCCCTGGGCGCCCGCACGGGGATCGTGCAAGGAGATCAACGATCTCGTGCACGCCCTGCGGACCTGGCTCGACACCTCCAACGTGTCGGTGGCCCAACTGCGTGACCGATTGACCGCCGAGCACTTCCGTTCCGGTGCGGTTCCCGATCTGCGCAAGCTGCGTGAACAGCTTGCCGGGGTCGCCCTGACCTGGGATCTCGTCGAAGCCGTCGCCGATGTCTGTTTCCCCGACGAGTCCGGACCGCGGGCCGCCGAGCGGCTGGCGCGGCTGCAACCGCTGTGGAGCGCCGCCCGGACCGCTCCCACACCCGTCACCGCCGACGGGAATCCTTCCGTCCCGGCCCACGAGCTCGTCGAGGCCCAGCAGCGCACGATCGCCGCGCTGGAGGATCTCAACCGTGTCCGGCAGGCCTTCGAGGTCAGTGAGCAGGCCAGGCAGCAAGCCCTCCAGGTGGCCACGGTGCTCTTCGCGCTGCTCGGCCAGACGCAGGCGCAAGTCGCCCAGCTCACCAGGCGGTTGGACGCTCTGCGCGGCGCGGACGACTCGTTCCCCGGCGATGTGGAGCTGGCGGAGAACCGTCTCGAACGCGCCGTACGGCAGGCGGAGGACCTCCGCTCACAGCTCGGCCGGGCCGAGGCCGAACGGGACACGGCGCAGCGGGTGGCCGATCACGCCGCCCGCCGTATCGAGGCGCTGGAGGACGAACTCCGTGAACTCAGGAGCGTCTCCGCGCCCGGCGGGCAGCCCCGCCCAGGAGCCGCCCTGCAGATTCCCGGCCCGCTGTCCGGTAGCGCCGACGACGCCGCGCTCGATCAGGTCGACGCCACCCTGCGCAAGGCCCGTGACGTGCTCGACCGGGAACACGAGGCCGTGCAGGAGGCGGCCGAGGACATGGGCTGGAGCAGATCGCGGAACGCCGGGACGGAGCACACCGGTTCCGTCATCCCGGGGCAGGCCGTCCGCGGCGGGGACCACCACGACCCCCGGTCCGCCCCCGTCGGCGACGAGTTGTTCCGCACAACCCCGAACAACCCCATGACCAGCGGCGACGGACCCGGCAGCGAGGTCGAGCTGCGACGGGCGGACGACTCGATGCGATTCGTCGGAGCCGCGACCCGGCGGATCGCCCGCGGCATGGATCCGGACGAGATCGTGCTCGGGCTGTGCCGTGCGACCGTCCCGTCCTTCTCCGACGAGATCTTCGTGTATCTGCGCGACCCGCTCCCGGTGGGCGACGAACGACCGGCCTCCCCGTTCATGCTGCGGCTGCGCCGCATCGACCGGCTGCGCCCGGAACGGAGCGACGGGCACCTCGCACCCGACACCGATCCCGCCGTGCTGCGCCCGGTGCCTCCGGGCAGCGCACTCGCGGAGGTGTTGCGCGGGGTGCGCCCGCTCCTCGGCGGCTCGGACGCCGGCCGGGACGCACTGTCCTGGCTGCTGGGCGCCGGCCACCCGCTGCCCAACGGGCACCGGGCGATCCTCGCCCCGCTGCGCGGCCGGCGCCGGGTCATCGGGGTCGCGGTCTTCCTGCGCGGGAACGAACGGTCGAGTTTTGATCCGAACGACCTGCTGGTCGCGGCCCAGTTGGTCACGCACACGGCGCTCTCCCTGGACAAGGCCGTGCTGTACGGGCGTGAGGCGTACATCGCGGGGGAGCTGCAACGGGCGATGCTGCCGAGCTCGCTTCCGCAGCCGCCCGGCGTCGGGCTCGCCTCCCGTTATCTGCCGGCCGCCGAGACGGCCCGGATCGGTGGCGACTGGTACGACGCGATCCCGCTGCCCGGCAGCCGGGTCGCCCTGGTCGTCGGCGACGTCATGGGCCACTCCTTGACCTCCGCGGCGATCATGGGCCAGCTGCACACCACCGTGCAGACCCTCGTCGGCCTCGACCTGCCGCCCCAGGAGGTGCTGCGACGGCTCGACGAGCAGGCGCGGCGCCTGGGCGACGACCGGATGGCGACCTGCCAGTGCGCGGTCTACGATCCGGTCGCGCACCGGATCACCATTGCCAACGCCGGGCATCCGCCGCCCGTGCTGCTGCATCCGGGCGGCCGAGCGGAGGTGCTGCGGGTGCCGCCCGGACCCCCGGTCGGGGTGGGCGGGGTGGACTTCGAGGCCGTGGAGCTGGACGCGCCCCCGGGCGCCACACTGCTTCAGTACACCGACGGTCTGGTGGAGTCCCGGCTGCGGGACATCTGGATGGGCATCGAGCAGCTCAGGGAACGGATGGCGGCCGCGGCACGGCTGACCGGCCCGGACCACGCCCCGTCGCTGGAGGCCCTCTGCGACGACGTGCTGCACATGGTCGGCCCGGGGGACCGGGACGACGACATCGTGATTCTCGCGACCCGGTTCGACGGGATCGCGCCGGGCGACGTGGCGCACTGGTTCCTGGAGCCGGTGCACGGGTCTCCGGGGCGGGCCAGGCGGCTGGTGCGGCGGACGTTGGCCGGCTGGGGGCTGGCGGAGCTCTCGGACTCGGCCGAGCTCCTGGTGAGCGAGATCGTGACGAACGCCGTGCGGTACGCGGAACGGCCGGTGAGCATGAGGCTGTTGCGGACCGATTCGCTGCGCTGCGAGGTCGGCGACGACTCGACGCAGATGCCCCGGGAACGCTGGGTCCGGTCCACCGACGAAACCGGCCGCGGGCTGCACGTCGTCAGCGCGCTGGCGCAGCGGTGGGGCGCGGCGGATGTCTCCGGAGGCAAGGTGGTCTGGTTCGAGCTGGACCTGCCCCGGGGGTGAAACCCCCTGACGGGCCCGGGAGTCCGGGCGGGGCGGTCGCACATGGGGCCGGCGCCGGCGCCCCGGCAGGGGACGCCGACGCCGGCTTGTGTCAGGACTTCGGGGAGAAGCGCAGTCGCGTGGCCGCGAGTGCGCCGAGGGCCAGCAGGACGATGGAGACCCACAGGCCGGACAGGTGGTTGCCGGTGGCGTCCTCGGCGTAGCCCATGATGTACGGGCCGACGAAGCCGCCGGTGATGCCGATCGTGTTGAGCAGCGCCAGCCCACCGGCGAGGGTCTTGCCCGAGAGCCGGGTGGCGGGGAAGTTGAACAGCAGCGGCTGGACGACGAAGAACGCCAGGCCGGTGAAGCAGAAGCCGAGCAGGGCGATCACGGGACCGGCGACGGCGGCGACGATGAGGCCGGTGAACATCATCAGCAGGCCGACCACCACGAAGTTGCGGGAGCGCCGGGGCGTGGTCGCGCGGGGCGGGACCAGTACGGCGCCGACGGCCGCGGTGAGCCAGGGCAGGCCGGTCAGCAGGCCGATGGTGAACGGGGAGAGATCGCCCCAGCCGCCGATGATTCCGGGCAGGAAGTAGACGACGGAGTACAGGGCGACCTGGTGCGTCCAGTTGGCGAAGATGGCCAGCAGCATCTGCTTGTCGCGCAGCACCGTCAGCAGCGAGCCGGATCCGGAGCCGTTGCTGGCCGCCTCGGAACCCTCGGTCTGCTCGCGGGTGACCGCGTCCTGGACCAGTCGGGCCTCGTCCGCCGTCAGCCAGGGCGCCTTGGCCGGGCCGTCGGGCAGGTACCGGAAGATGGCGACGGCCAGGAAGAGGCAGGGGATCCCCTCGATGACGAACATCCACTGCCAGCCGTGCCAGCCGCCGAGTCCGTCCATCTCCATGAGCAGCCCGCCGAGCGGGTTTCCGACGACGCTGGCGATGGAGGCGCCGAGCAGGAGCAGCCCGATGGCGCGGCCGCGGGTCTCGGAGCGGAACCAGTAGGTGAAGTAGAGCAGGATGCCCGGCAGCAGCCCTGCCTCGGCGGCGCCGAGCAGCAGCCGCATGGCGTAGAAGGACTTCTCGCCCTGCACGAAGGCCATGCAGGCGGAGATGACGCCCCAGGTCAGCATGATCCGGGTGATCCACCAGCGGGCGCCCACCCGGTACATGATGAGGTTGCTGGGGACCTCGGAGATCGCGTAGGTGAGGAAGAACAGTCCCGCGCCCAGCCCGTAGGCCGCGGCGGAGATGCCGAGGTCGACCTCCAGACGTTCCTTGGCCAGGCCGATGTTGGTCCGGTCCAGGAACGACATGATGTAGGCGGCCAGCAGCAGCGGCATCAGCCGCCGCAGATTGCGCTGGTCCAGCTCGCCGAGCGCATCGCGCGGGGTTTCGTGTGGTGTGGCCGCACTTGGCGTGCGGGAACCGCGGATCAAAGACATCGGTGTCCTCTTGGGGTGCTCTGGCAGCCGTCAGTTGGGGACGACAGGACTTGGGGGCTGGACCGGGCCGGGCGGGCTGCGGCGGTGGTGCCGCGGGCCGCCCGGCCGCCGGGACGGGTTCAGACGACGAGCCGGACCGGGTTCTCCACGGCCTCGGTGAAGGCCGCGAGCCAGCGAGCGGCCACGGCGCCGTCCACCGGACGGTGGTCCACGGACAGGACCACGCCGAGCACCTTCGCCGCGACGACCGCACCGTCGCGGACCACCGCCTCGTCGCGTGCGGCGCCGATGGCCAGGATCGAGGCCTGCGGCGGGTTGATGATGGCGGCGAACTCCTCGACCCCGTACATGCCGAGGTTCGAAACGGTGATCGAGCCGCCTTCGAGATCGGCGGGGGCCAGGCCCCCGGAGCGCGCCCGCTCCGCGAACGCACGGGTCCGCGTGGCGATCGCCGACACCGACAGGTTCTCGATCCCGCGCAGCACCGGCGTCACCAGGCCCGTGTCGGTGGCGATGGCGACCGAGACGTCGACGGTCCGGAACCGGCGGACGGCGTCCGGCTGCCACACCGCGTTCATCTCCGGCACCTGGGTGTGCGCCGTGGCGACGGCCTTGATCAGCAGGTCGTTGACCGAGATCTTGACCGGGCTGACGGCGTTGATCCGCTGCCGCAGGGCGAGCAGCTCGTCGACCGCGCAGCTCGCGCGCAGGTAGAAGTGCGGGGTGTGCTGCTTGCTCTCGGTGAGCCGCCTGGCGATGGCCCGGCGCATCCGGGTGTGCGGGACGTCCTCGTGGTCACCGGTGCCGGCCGCGGAGGCGGCTGCGGCGGGGGTGGGGGCCTGCGGTACGGGTGCGGC
>NZ_JBCEWQ010000215.1:0-12051 GCF_038448545.1 Streptomyces sp. CLV115 | reverse complement strand
GGGTGGCCCTGTCGATCCGGGGGCGGCTGCGTGACCTGGGCGGCACGGCCGAGCTGATCTCGGTGCCCGGCCAGGGCACCGAGGTCGAGTTGAAGGTTCCGAAGGTTTCACGGGGGAAGGCAGGATCAGCGAGATGAGCACCGAGAACACCGGGGTCGCGCAGGAGCGGGCCATCAGGGTCATGGTGGTCGACGACCACCCGATGTGGCGCGACGCCGTCGCCCGCGACCTTTCCGAGTCGGGCTTCGACGTGGTGGCGACCGCGGGCGACGGACCGCAGGCCGTCCGCAGGGCGAAGGCCGTCACCCCCGACGTCCTGGTGCTCGACCTGAATCTGCCCGGCATGCCCGGCGTCCAGGTCTGCAAGGAGCTCGTCGGCTCCCACCCCGGGCTGCGGGTGCTGGTGCTCTCCGCCAGCGGTGAGCACGCCGACGTGCTGGAAGCGGTCAAGTCCGGCGCCACCGGCTATCTGCTCAAGTCGGCCAGTACGCAGGAGCTGACCGAGGCCGTGCGGTCCACCGCCGTCGGCGACCCCGTCTTCACACCGGGCCTGGCCGGGCTGGTCCTCGGCGAGTACCGCAGGCTCGCCTCCGACCCGGTGCCCGCCGCGTCCGACGAGCCCAAGGCCCCGCAGCTCACCGAGCGCGAGACCGAGGTGCTGCGGCTGGTCGCCAAGGGCCTCTCGTACAAGCAGATCGCCGAGCGGCTGGTCATCTCGCACCGCACCGTGCAGAACCACGTCCAGAACACCCTGGGCAAGCTCCAGCTGCACAACCGGGTGGAGCTGGTGCGGTACGCGATCGAGCGCGGTCTCGACGACGCCTGAGCCGGCGGCCCGGCCGGGCGGCGCGGCAGGGGCATGGGCCGTATATTCGCGATGACCGGCCCGTGTCCCTGATCCGCCGACCCCCTGGTCCGCCGGTCCGCCGATCCGTGCGACGAACGGGAGAAGCCGTGGAAATCCTGGCCTTCGGTGTGCAGTCCGACGAGAAGCCGCTGATCGAGAAGGCCTTCGCCGGACAGCACGAGGTCCGCTGCCTGGACGTCTTCCTGAACAAGGACACCGCCCCCATCGCGGCGGGCTACGAGATCATCTCCACCAGCGTCAACGCCGACCTGGGCGGCAGTGTCCTGCAGACCCTCGCGGCCGGGGGCACGCAGATGATCGCCCAGCGCTCCACCGGCTTCAACAACATCGACCTGGACGTCGCCGAGCGCCTCGCGCTGCGGGTCGCCCGGGTCTCCTACTACTCGCCGTACTCGGTCGCCGAATTCGCCTGGACCCTGGCGATGGCCGTCAACCGCCGGATCATCCGGGCCGCGAGCCGCACCCGCGACTTCGACTTCCGGCTCGACGGACTCCTCGGCCGCGACATGCGCGGCCGCACGGCGGGCGTGATCGGCACCGGCAAGATCGGCGAGGCATTCACCCGGATCGCACACGGCTTCGGCATGGAACTGCTCGGCTGGGACGTCGCGGCGAACCCCGCCTGCACCGCCCTCGGCATGAAATACGTGGAGAAGGAGCAGCTGCTCGCCGAGTCCGACCTGATCAGCCTGCACGTGCCGCTGCTCCCCGCGACCCACCACATCATCGGCGCGGACGCCCTGGCCCGGATGAAGGACGACGCGATCCTGGTCAACTCCAGCCGCGGCGGACTCATCGACACCACGGCGCTGGTCACCGAGTTGCGCGCGGGCCGCTTCCTGGGGGTGGGACTCGACGTGTACGAGGCGGAGGCCGGGCTGTTCTTCCTGGACAAGTCACTGGAGGGCATCGACGACGACACCCTGGCCCGGCTCGTCACCTTCCCGAACGTCATCGTCACCTCGCACCAGGCGTACTACACCGAGGACGCGGTGGGCCAGATCATCGACGCCACGGTGGGCAACGTCGCCGACTACCTGGCCGGCCGCCGCAGCGACAACGTCCTGGTCCCGGCGCTCCCGGCGGCCTGAGCCGCCGGCCCGGCGCTCTCCGGCCCGGCGACCGGAGCCCACCCGACGGCCCTCCGGGATCCCGGACCGCCTCCGGGATCCCGTCCGCCGCTCCTTCAGCCGGCCACCGGCAATTCCGCCAGCAGCTCCGTCACGATCGCCGCACCGCGCAGCGTCAGCACCGACTCCGGGTGGAACTGCACCGAGGCGAAGCCCGGCCCGCGCAGCGCGTGCAGCTCACCGGTGGCCGCGTCCAGGCTCACCTCGACACCGTGCGCCGCGAGCTCGTCGACCACCGGACCGTCGCAGCGCGCGGTGAAGCTGTTGTAGAAACCGACCGTCTCCGGCCGCCCGAACAGCTCGATCCGGGTCTGCGCGCCCTGGTGCGGCACGGACTTGCGGACGATCTCCAGTCCCAGCTCCGCCGCGATCAGCTCATGGCCGAGGCAGACCCCCAGCAGGCCGTGCCGGTGGTCACGGACCAGCTCCGCGGCGAGCCCGCGCATCAGCCGCATCTTCGGATCGCCGGTGTCGCCCGGATCCCCCGGCCCGGGGCCCAGCACGACCGGACCGGTGTGCGCCCGCACCAGCTCGCGCAGCCCCGGCTCGTCGTAGCGGTGCACCGACACGTCGAGGCCCGAGGAGCGCAGCAGATGCGCCAGCATCGCGGTGAAGGTGTCCTCCCCGTCGATCACCAGCGCCCGGCCGGACAGCTCGTGGGTGCGCTCCTGCATCCGCAGCCAGAACGGCGCGAGCCCGTCCCGCCGGGCGTCCAGCGCCGCCCGCACCCGCGGGTCGCCCGCCAGCCGCGGCCGGGCCGCCTCGTCCACCGGCCGGCCGGGCCGCACCCCGAGCGCGGCGAGCACCCCGGCCGCCTTCGCATGGGTCTCGGCGACCTCGCCGTCCGGATCGGAGTGACGTACCAGGGTCGCCCCGACCGGCACCCGCAGCCGGCCGCCCGCCGAGATGTCGGCGGTACGGATCAGGATCGGCGAATCCAGGGTCTGCGCCCCGCCCGGCTCCTGCCGCAGCAGCGCCAGGGCCCCCGCGTAATAGCCGCGCCCGCCGGGCTCGTACCGTTCGATGACCCGGCAGGCGTTCTGCACCGGGGAGCCGGTGACCGTGGCGGCGAACATGGTCTCCTTCAGCACCTCCCGCACATCCAGCGAGGAACGCCCGCGCAGCTCGTACTCCGTATGGGCGAGATGGGCCATCTCCTTGAGCCGCGGTCCGATCACCACCCCGCCCATGTCGCCGACGGTGCACATCATCTTGAGCTCCTCGTCGACCACCATGGAGAGCTCCTCGGTCTCCTTGCGGTCGGCGAGGAAGGCCAGCAGGCCCTCCGCGGTCGGGCCCTCGGCGGGGTAGCGGTAGGTCCCGCTGATCGGGTTCATCACGACCGTTCCGCCGGACATCCGGACATGGACCTCCGGACTGGCGCCGACCAGCGTCCTGTCCCCGGTGTGCACGACGAAGGTCCAGTAGGCCCCCCGCTCACCTGCCAGCAGCCGCCGGAAGAGCGCCAGCGCGTCGGCCCGCCCGAAGCCCGGGATCTCGCCCTCGAAGGTCCGCCGGACGACGAAGTTCGCGCCCTCGCCCTGCCCGATCTCGTCCTCGACGACCCGCCGGACGATCCCGGCGTACTCCTGGTCCGGCACGTCGAAGGCGCCGCCCTCGACGTGCACCTCCCGCACCGGCAGCCGGTCCAGCACCTCGGCGAGCGGCAGCTCGTACGTCTCCTCGGCGACCAGCACGGACAGCGGAGTCCCGTCGTCGCGCACATCGAAGCCGCGCTCGGCGATCTGCCGGAACGGCACCAGGGCGAGCGAGGGCAGTTCACCGACCGGGAGATCGGCGAGCCGGTCCGCTTCCCGCACCCGGCCGATCAGCACCTCGACGGTGTCCTGGTCGTGGCCGGGGGTGCGCCTGCGCAGCAGCGCGAACGGCGGGCAGCCGTCACTCAGGAGCCGGTCGACGACGGCATCGGTGCGGTGAGGCATGGGGTTGTTCCTTCCGGATGGAGGAACGGCTCCCGAAAACGCGGAGAAGGCCGCCCCTCGGGCGGCCTTCGCGTGGTCTGTCGCGCGCGATTGTCAGTGGGCCGCCGGATGAGCGGTCCACCACCAGTTCTGGTTTGTCTGCGCGAA
Organism: Streptomyces sp. CLV115; assembly: GCF_038448545.1. Taxonomy (NCBI): domain Bacteria; kingdom Bacillati; phylum Actinomycetota; class Actinomycetes; order Kitasatosporales; family Streptomycetaceae; genus Streptomyces; species Streptomyces sp. CLV115. Next base: position 7,963 of record NZ_JBCEWQ010000215.1, on the reverse strand, counting down.
CATGTTCCGTACCCTAGCGGACGCCGGTCTCGTCCGAGCGCGTGTCTCATCTGTTGAGCGTGTGGATGGACCCACCGCCGAACCCCGTAATGTTGGGGATGTGACCGTGAACGCCAATACCTCCGTCGCCGGTGGCCACACCTGGCGAGACCTTCCCGCGGCGCAGCAGCCCGAGTACCCCGATGCCGAGGCTCTGCGCGATGTACTCGCGGACCTCACGTCGTATCCGCCCCTCGTGTTCGCGGGCGAGTGCGACCAGCTGCGCGCCCGCATGGGAGCCGTCGCCAAGGGCGAGGCGTTCCTGCTGCAGGGCGGTGACTGCGCCGAGGCCTTCGACGCCGTGTCGGCCGACCACATCCGGGCCAAGCTGAAGACGCTGCTCCAGATGAGCGCCGTCCTCACGTACGCGGCCTCCGTGCCCGTGGTCAAGGTGGGCCGGATCGCCGGGCAGTACTCCAAGCCGCGCTCCAAGCCGACCGAGACCCGTGACGGCGTCACCCTGCCGACCTACCGCGGCGACTCCGTCAACGGCTTCGCCTTCACCGAGAAGGACCGCGTCCCGGACCCCGAGCGGCTGAAGCAGATGTACCACGCATCCGCTTCCACGCTGAACCTGGTCCGCGCCTTCACCACCGGCGGTTACGCCGACCTGCGCCAGGTGCACGCCTGGAACCAGGACTTCGTGAAGTCGTCCCCGTCCGGCCAGCGCTACGAGGCGCTCGCCCGCGAGATCGACAACGCGCTGAACTTCATGAAGGCGTGCGGTACGGACCCGGCCGAGTTCAAGGCGGTCGAGTTCTACTCCTCGCACGAGGGCCTGCTGCTGGACTACGAGTCGGCGCTGACCCGCACCGACTCGCGCACCGGCGAGCTGTACGACACCTCCGGCCACATGGTCTGGATCGGTGAGCGCACCCGCCAGATGGACGGCGCGCACATCGAGTTCGCCTCGAAGATCCGCAACCCCATCGGCATCAAGCTCGGCCCGACCACCACGGTCGACGAGGCGCTCGGCTACGTCGACCGCCTCGACCCCGAGCGCGAGCCCGGCCGGCTGACCTTCATCGTCCGGATGGGCGCCGACAAGGTCCGGGACAAGCTCCCGGCCCTGGTCGAGAAGGTCACCGCCTCCGGCGCCACTGTGGCGTGGGTGACCGACCCGATGCACGGCAACACCTTCGAGGCCGCCTCCGGCCACAAGACCCGCCGCTTCGACGACGTCCTGGACGAGGTCAAGGGCTTCTTCGAGGTGCACAAGGGCCTCGGTACGCACCCGGGCGGCATCCACGTCGAGCTCACCGGTGACGACGTCACCGAGTGCGTGGGCGGCGGACACGAGATCTTCGTGGACGATCTGCACCAGCGCTACGAGACGGCCTGCGACCCGCGGCTCAACCGCAGCCAGTCCCTCGACCTGGCGTTCCTGGTCGCCGAGATGTACCGGGACCAGTAGGCATCACCGCAGGCAGCGGATGTACGACTGTGGGGCACGGATCGATGTGATCCGTGCCCCACAGGGCGTCCGGAGGCTTTTAACGCCCCTGGGTGCCGGGTAAGGTTAGGTTAGCCTCACCGATAAACGGGGTGGCAGCGAACGACCGATCCCGCCGGGAGGTGAACCGCGTGTACGTCTGCTCATGCTTCGGCATCACGGAGAAGCAGGTCAAGGAGCATGCGGACGCCGGGGCCTGCACGCCCCGGCAGATAGCCTCCGCCTGCAAGGCGGGCACGGACTGCGGCGGCTGCGTCCGGGCCATCCAGGCGATGCTCGGCCGCGGTGCCTGCCCGCGCCGCGAACTGCTCGACAACAAGCGGATGCCCGGCGCCGGCGCCGTGACGGGCACCGGATCCGGCCCCGGAACCGAACCGGGCATCGCCCCCGGCACGGCACCGGGAATCGCGCTTCCCGACGCGGCCTGACCGTTTCGCCGGCGCCGGCCGAGAGGTCCTAGCTGTCCGGCTGCTCGATCAGCTGGGCGATGTAGAGCGGCTCACCGAGCTTCTCGACCAGTTCCAGCTGGGTGTCGAGATAGTCGATGTGGTGCTCCTCGTCCGCCAGGATCGACTCGAAGATGTTCGCGGACGTGATGTCGCCCTTGCCTCGCATCAGCTCGATCCCGCGCTTGAGGCGGTCGATCGCCTCCACCTCGACCTGACGGTCCGCCTGGAACATCTCGGTGACCGTCTGGCCCACCCGCACATGGAACAGCCGCTGGTAGTTGGGCAGTCCGTCGAGGAAGAGGATCCGGTCCGTGAGGATCTCGGCGTGCTTCATCTCGTCGAACGACTCGGAGCGGGTGTACTTCGCGAGTTTCGTCCAGCCGAAGTTGTCCTGCATCTTCGCGTGCAGGAAGTACTGATTGATGGCAGTCAATTCTGCGGTCAGCTGCTCGTTCAGGAACTCAAGGACCTCGGGGTCGCCCTGCATCGCACAGGCTCCTTCCAACCGGTGAACTGGGCAAGTTGGCCGCATCTTCGCATCGCACCCGATGGCCGTCCAGTAAGTACAGGCTTACTGTGAGTTGTCCGAATCGCCCCCGCCCTGGTCGGGACCACCCCTGCCTGTCTGTCACCATGGAGACATGGGTCAGCCGGAAAGCCGGGAACAACGCGCGTCAGAGCAGTCCGAGCTTCCGCCGGGCCAGCGACTGCAGCGCGGTTGGCCGGTTACCCACTACGGGCCCGTGCCGAAGTTCAAGCCGGACCGCTGGGAGTTCCGGGTCTTCGGGGCCACCGCGGACGGCGAGAAGCACTGCTGGAACCATCAGGAATTCTCGGTGCTGCCGTTCGCCTCGGTCGTAGCCGACCTGCACTGCGTCACCAGATTCAGCATGATCGGTGCCGAATGGGGCGGAGTCCTCGCCCGTACGGTTCTGGAACTCGCGCCGCCCGCGCCGAACGTGACCCATGTGATGGTCTGGGCCGAGTACGGATTCAGCTCGAATCTGCGGCTCTCCGACTTCGCCTCGGACCGAACACTTTTCGCCACCCACAAGGGCGGGGAACTGCTCACCGCCGAGCACGGTTTCCCGCTCCGCCTCGTCGTGCCGCACCTCTACGCCTGGAAGGGGCCCAAGTGGGTCCGGGGTGTCGAGTACATGACGGCCGACCGCCGGGGCTTCTGGGAGGAGCGCGGCTACCACAACATCGGTGACCCGTGGAGTGAGCAGCGGTACTCCTACCAGGAAGAGCCCGGGGACGGCCCCGAGCTCTGATCCCGGCGGCTCCCGGGGCCGGTCCGTCCCGCCCGGCCCCGTGCCGTTCCTCAGTGGTGGTACCGGTGCACCACCGCATGCCCCTTGCCCCGGCCGATCATCCACTTGTTGACCGGTGTGGTGACGACGAAGGCGACGGCGAGCGAGATCGCGAGCGCGCCCCAGAACAGCGTGTCGGCGAGCGTGGCGTCCATGGCGCCCGGCCACAGCGCGATCACGCCGTTGTCGATCAGCTCCATCACCGCGATGGACAGGGTGTCGGCGGCGAAGGCGACCCTCAGCGCCGTACGGAAGTCGACGCCGGCCTTCAGGACGGAGTGCAGGGTCAGCGAGTAGCCGAAGAAGAAGGCCAGGACGATCGCGAGGACCATCGTCTCCATGTTGCCCCAGCCGAGCGCCGTGCCGATCACCATGCCGAGGATCTCGCCGATGGCGCAGCCGGTGAGGCAGTGCAGTGTGGCTCCGGCGGCCATGGACCAGCTCACCCCGCCGGGGTGATGGGGGGCGGTGTGGGCGGTGTGATCCGCATGGCCGGCGGGCCGGTCGTGGTGTGTGCCGTGCTGCATGGTGAACCCCCGGACGTCGAGTAGCGGTTCCTGCCGACAGCAGGAACCGTATACCCCTGTGGGGTATTCCTTAATGGGTCGGGGAACTTCGTCGGCCCTGGTCGCGCAGCCCCTTCAGCCGCGCCACATCCGCCGCGTGGCCTTCCTTGCCGCCCGGCGTCTCGATGATCAGCGGTACGCCCTCGGTCGCCGGGTGCGAGAAGAGCTCGCGGAAGGGTTCCTCACCGATGTGCCCGGCGCCGATGTTCTCGTGCCGGTCCTTGTGGGCGCCCACCACGTCCTTGGAGTCGTTGGCGTGGATCAGTTTCAGCCGGCCCTCGCCGACCGTCGCCACCAGCTGGTCCAGGGTCTGCCGCATGCCCACCGGCCCGGTCAGGTCGTGGCCCGCCGCGTAGATGTGGCAGGTGTCGAGGCAGATGCCGAGCCTGGGGTGGGCGTCGAGTGCGTCGAAGTACGGGCCGAAGTCCCAGGTCCGCGAGCAGAGCGAGAACCCCTGCCCGGCGGTCGACTCCAGCAGCAGATACGGGTCGTCGTCGTGCGTCAGCTCGTCCAGCAGCGGCCGCATGTGCGTGCGCACCTGCGCGAGGGCCTGCTCGCGCGGCCGCCCGCCGGTCGCCGACCCGGTGTGCACCACGACGCCCAGGGCGCCGATCTCGCGGGCCCGGCGCAGCGAGTGGCGCAGCGAGTCCACGGACTTCTCCACGGTCGCCCCGGTGTGCGACCCGAAGTTGATCAGATACGGGGCATGGACGTACGCCGGTACGGACGCGGCGGCGCACTCGGCGCGGAACCGCTCGTCCTGGGCCGGATTGCCGACCGGGGTCGCCCAGCCGCGTGGATTGGCGACGAAGACCTGGACGGCCTCCGCCCCCATCTCGCGGGCGTAGGGGAGGCCGACCTTGGCGAGGCCGCCGGCCACCGGAATGTGGCCGCCGACTGGGTTGCGCATATGGATCTAGAATCCCTTGGTCTTGATGGTGATGGTGCTGCCCTCGGCGGCCTGCTCGCCGCCGTCGACGGACTGGCTCGCGACGGTGTCGCTGAAGGACAGGAACGGGCGGTCGACCTTGACCTCGAAGCCCGCGTCCTTCAGCTCGCTCGTGGCTTCGTCGACGTCCTTCCCGGTGACGTCGGGGACGTCGATCATCCGCGGCCCGTCGGAGACCGTGAGCTCGATGGTGTCGCCCTCGGCGGCCTCGGCACCCGAGCCCGGCGACTGCCGGGCGATGTCGCCCGCGTCCTCGGGGGAGGTGACCCGGCCGGGCAGCACCTTGGCCTTCAGTCCCTCCTCGGCCAGCGTGGTGGTGGCGTCCTGGACGGACAGCCCGGTGACATCGGGGACGTCCACCGGGGCACCCTTGCTGACGTGGAGCGCGACCGCCGAGTCGGGGTGGCGCTCGGCGCCCGCCGCGGGGTCCGTACGGATCACGTCGCCCCGGACCGTCTCCTCGCTGAACTCCTTGGTGACCATGCCCGGCACCAGGCCGGCCTTCTTCAGCTCACGCCTGGCATCGGCCTGCGAGAGGCCCCGGACGTCGGGCACCTTCACGATCTCGGGGCCGCGCGAGACGACGAGCTTCACCGCGTCGTTGCCCCTGACGCGTTCGCCGGACCCCGGATCGCTGCTGATGACCTTGCCGCGGTCCACGGTGTCGCTGTACGCCCGCTCGACGCCCTTGAGTTCCAGGCCGGCCTTCGACAGCCGCTGCCGGGCGTCCTTCTCGGTCTGGCCGAGCAGCAGGGGGACCTGGGTGAACTGCCCGGAGTTGATGTACCAGACACCGGTGCCGATCCCCAGCGCCAGCAGCACGCCGACGACCACGGCGACCACCGAGCGCCGCGGCCCGCGGCGGCGCCGGTCCTGCGGCGCGGTGGGCGGGGGCATCTCCAGCCGGCTGGTGTGGTGCGAGACGCCCTGGCCGGCCGGGAGCAGCCGCGGGATCACGCTGGTGCGGTCCTCGGCGGCGTCGTGCGTCTCGGCGGTGGCCTGCGGCGGTACGGCGTCCAGCTGGGCGTCGGTGAGGCCGGAGCGGGCCGTACGGGTCTCGGCGAGCAGCGCCACCGCGTCGAACGGGCGGCCCTCGGGGTTGCGGGCGGTGGCGCTCGCCACCAGGTCGTCCAGCCCGGCCGGGAGCCCCGGGACGGCGGCCGACGGCGCCGGAACGGGCTCGTTGAGGTGCTGGTAGAGCACCTGGGCGGGGGTGTCGCCGCCGTGCGGCTTGGAGCCGGTCAGCATCTCGTACAGGACGACGCCGCAGGCGTACACGTCGGTACGGGTGTCCGCCGTGCCGTTCTCTATCTGCTCGGGGGCGAGATAGGAGACCGTGCCCAGGAGGGATCCGGTGGTGTTGGTGACGGTGCCCACCGCGCGCACGAGGCCGAAGTCGGCCACCTTGACCCGGCCGTCGTCCCCTATCAGGACGTTCTCCGGCTTCATGTCGCGGTGCACGAACCCCGCCCGGTGTGCGGCGCCCAGCGCGGCGAGGACCGGCTCCAGGATGTCCAGCGCGGCCCTCGGCTGGAGGGCGCCGCGATCGCGCAGCACGTCGCGCAGCGTGCAGCCCGCGACGTACTCCATCGCCAGGTAGACGTACTGCCCCTGGGCCCCCTGGTCGAAGACCGCGACCACATTGGGGTGCGCGAGCCGGGCCACCGACTTGGCCTCGCGGATGAAGCGCTCGACGAACGAGGCGTCGGTCGCCAGCGCCGGGTGCATCACCTTGAGGGCGAGCACCCGGTCCAGCCGGGTGTCCACGGCCCGGTAGACCGTGGCCATGCCGCCCACGGCGATGCGGGCATCGACGCGGTAGCGGCCGTCGAGCAGCTGCCCGACAAGAGGGTCCTGGAGGGTCGTATCCACGCAGGCGAGTCTACGAGCCGCCACGGACACGACCCACGGGCCGGGGCGGTCCCGGGGCCGTACTGAAGCCGAGCCGTGACAGGAACACGCGTTCCGCCGCCGTACCGGCGGCTCAGAAGGCCGGGCGCTCCGGGTCCAGCACCGCCCGCCCCGCCACCGGCGACGACGCCTCGGCGAAGTGGCGGCGCGGAATTCGGCCGGCCCGGTACGCCAGCCGCCCGCCCTCCACCGCGTGACGCATCGCCGCCGCCATCAGCTCGGGCTCCTGGGCCCGGGTCACCGCGGACGCCAGCATCACCGCCGCGCACCCGAGCTCCATCGCGAGCGCCGCGTCGGAGGCCGTCCCGGCGCCCGCGTCCAGGATCACCGGCACCCGCGCCTGTTCGACGATCAGCCGGAAGTTGTGCGGATTGCGGATGCCGAGCCCGGAGCCGATGGGGGAGCCGAGCGGCATCACCGCCGCGCACCCCACGTCCTGGAGCCGGCGCGCCAGCACCGGGTCGTCATTGGTGTACGGCAGCACGGTGAAGCCGTCGTCCACCAGGATCTCCGCGGCGTCCAGCAGCTCGATCGGATCGGGCAGCAGGGTCCGCTCGTCCGCCACCACCTCCAGCTTGATCCAGTCGGTGCCGAGCGCCTCGCGGGCCAGCCGGGCGGTCAGCACGGCCTCACCCGCGGTGAAGCACCCCGCCGTGTTCGGCAGCACGCGGATGGAGAGCCGCTTCAGGACGGAGAGCACCGAGCCCTGGACGGTCGGGTCGAGGCGGCGCATCGCGACGGTGGTCAGCTCGGTGCCGGAGGCGGTCAGCGAGCGCTCCAGCACGTCGAGGCCGGCCGCCCCGCCCGTACCCATGATCAGCCGGGAGCCGAACGTGGTGCCGCCGAGGGCGAAGAGGTCGTCGGACACGGTCAGCCTCCCTGGACGGCGGTCAGGACCTCGACGCGGTCGCCGTCACGGAGCACGGCGGTGGACCACTGGCCGCGCGGTACGACGGTCTCGTTGACGGCGGCCGCGACACCGGTGTGCGCGGTGGTGAGCGTGGCGACGAGCGACGCCAGGGTGGTGCCGGCGGCGACGGGACGGGCCTCGCCGTTCACGGACACGGTGGGCGGTGCGGACTCGGTCATGCGGGCTGCTCCTGACGTACGGAGGCGGTGGCGGAGGCGAAACGGTGCGGGGTGAAGGGGCGGGCCGGCTCGGGCGGCTCGCCGCCGGTGAGGAACTCCGCCATGACGTCGCCGGTGATGGGGGTGAGCAGCACCCCGTTGCGGTGGTGGCCGGTGGCGAGGTGGAGGCCGGGCAGGGCGGTGGGGCCCAGCAG
>NZ_JBCEWQ010000214.1:0-12077 GCF_038448545.1 Streptomyces sp. CLV115 | reverse complement strand
CCCCCCAGCCGCCCGAGCCGATCGCGGAGCCCGCCACCCCGCCGCCCGGCGCCACGACGGGCGGGCCCATCAACTACGCGCACCCGCGCCGCCAGTCCGCCGCACCCCCGCCGCCGCCTCCCACCGCGCCGCCCGCCGAGCCGGGCCGCCCCGCACAGCCCGTCGCCGGGGACGCGACCGGCTGGTCCATGGACGAGCGCCTCTACAACCAGATCTGGGGCATGTTCGAGGACCTGGCCCGCACCACCGCCGCCTATCGCAGCGCCGTCGACTTCGCCGAGTCCCGCATGGGCCAGGAGCTCGACCGCGCCCTGTCCGACCCGCGCAGCCGGATCGGCGGCGCGGGGGACCGGGCCCGCGAGGAGGCCCGGACCAAGCGCGACGAGCTGACCACCCGCGCCCGCGAGGCCCTCGACCGCGACCTCGCCCAGCTCGTCGCCGAGGCCGCCGTGGTGGAACCCGCGCTGCCCGCCGCGTTCGCGGGCTGGGACAACCCCGTCTGGCACGCCTACCGCGTGCCCATGGAGATCCCCATGGCGCTGCGCATCGGCGACCTCCACCTGCCCGAGAACCCCGCCCTGCACATCCCGCTGCTGGTCCGGCTGCCGCTGGAACGCGGGATGTGGATCGACAGCGGCCGGACGACGTCCGATGCCGCGGCCCTGATGGACAGCGCCCGGCTGCGCAGCCTCGCCATGGAGTGCGCGGTCGCGCACGCGGCCCGGCTGCTGGCGGTCTACCCGGCCGACGAGTTCTCGGTCCATGTCATCGACCCGGCGGGCTCCGCGGCCGGAGCGCTCGCGCCCCTGGTCCGGTCCGGGGTGCTCGCGGGGCCGCCCGCCTCCGGAGCCGGGGGAGTGGCCTCGGTCCTCGCCCGTCTCACCCGCCGCGTCGACCTGGTGCAGATGGCGATCCGGGCCGGCGCCGCCGACTCGCTCCCGCCGGACGTGGACACCGGCGAGGAGCTGCTGATCGTCAACGACTTCCCGCACGGCTTCGACGACCGGTCCGTCACCCAGTTGCGCTACCTCGCCGACGAGGGGCCCTCGGTCGGCGTCCATCTGATGATGGTCGCGGACCGGGAGGACGCCAGTGCCTACGGTCCGGTCCTGGACCCGCTGTGGCGTTCGCTGCTGCGCGTCACCCCGGTCGCCGACGACCACCTGGCCGACCCCTGGGTGGGGCACGCCTGGACGTACGAGCCGCCCCGGATGCCGCCCGGCAGCCGGGTCCTGGAACAGGTGCTCGCCGCGGTGGCGGCCGCCCGTCGCCCCCGCCGCCCCTGACGGCCGGGCACGCCGGCACCCGACTCACACCCCTCCGACCAGCCCTTTTGGAAGATCTTTACCCTTCTCTTTACCTTTCCTTGGTGTTCCCTGTACTGTTCTTTGAACGGAGGGGAGTACTCCCATACGCGGCGTACCCGTCAATACGGACCGTGACCGGTCCCGGGGCGCCGGCCCGTGGTGCGCAGCCCGCGCGCCCGGGTGGAAGAGACCTCCGGCAGCGACGACGCTGATCAGTAGCCGTAGCGAACTGCCGGAGGCGCAGTGGACGTTTCATGGACCCTCTGGGTGCTGACCATTCTTGGTCTGTCAGCCCTTATCGCCGTCGATTTCTTCATCGGGCGCAAGCCCCATGACGTGACGACAAAGGAAGCCGGTATCTGGACGATCGTCTGGATCGCGCTGGCCGTCCTCTTCGGGCTCGGCCTGCTGGTCTTCGGCGAGAGCCAGGCCTCGGGCGAGTTCTTCGCCGGCTTCATCACCGAGAAGTCGCTCAGTGTCGACAACCTCTTCGTCTTCGTCCTGATCATGGCGAAGTTCTCGGTGCCCTCACACCTCCAGCAGCGGGTGCTGCTGGTCGGAGTGCTGATCGCGCTGGTGCTGCGGGCGATCTTCATCGCCGCCGGTGCCGCCGTGATCGCCAACTTCTCGTGGGTCTTCTACATCTTCGGCGCGTTCCTGATCTACACCGCCTGGAAACTCATCCAGGAGGCGCGGGCCGACGAGGAAGAGGAGGAGTTCGAGGAGAACCGCCTTCTCAAGACGATCGAGCGCCGCTTCGGGGTGGCCGACCGCTACCACGGCACCAAGCTCTTCATCCGGAACAACGGCAAGCGCGTCCTGACGCCGCTGATGGTCGTCATGCTCGCCATCGGCACCACCGATGTGCTGTTCGCCCTGGACTCCATCCCGGCGATCTTCGGCCTGACCCAGGACCCGTACATCGTCTTCACCGCCAACGCCTTCGCCCTGATGGGGCTGCGGCAGCTGTACTTCCTGATCGGCGGGCTGCTGAAGAAGCTGGTCCACCTGAGCTACGGACTCTCGGTCATCCTCGGCTTCATCGGGGTGAAGCTGGTGCTGCACGCACTGCACGAGTCCGGAGTGCATGTTCCCGAGATCTCCATCCCGGTGTCGCTCGGCGTCATCTGCGGCGTGCTGGTGATCACCACGATCACCAGCCTCGCCGCCAACAAGAAGCAGGCCCGGGCGGACGCCGCCGCGGAAGCGGCGAAGGCCGGCGACGCCAAGGACAAGGGAGCCGGCATAGGGGCCTGAGCGGAGGCGGGGGTACGGGTGCGCGGATCATGCGCCCGTACCCCCGCCGCCGTTGTCACCAGCCCCGGGCGCGCCACTCCGGCAGCTGCGGGCGCTCGTCGCCGAGCGTGGTGTCGTGGCCGTGGCCCGGGTAGACCCAGGTCTCGTCGGGCAGCGGGTCGAAAAGCCTGGTCTCCACGTCGTGCAGCAGACTTGCGAACGCCTCGGGGTCCTTGAACGTGTTACCGATTCCGCCGGGGAAGAGGCAGTCCCCGGTGAACAGGTGCGGAGCGCCGTGCGGGTCGTCGTAGACGAGCGCGATCGAGCCCGGGGTGTGGCCCGTCAGATGGCGGGCGGTCAGCGCGACCCGCCCGACGCGGATCGTGTCGCCGTCCTCGACGAGCACATCCGTCGGGACCGGGATGCCCTCGGCGTCGTACCGCCCCGCGTAGGTGCGCGCTCCGGTGGCCGCCACCACCTCGCCCAGGGCCTGCCAGTGGTCGCCGTGGCGATGGGTGGTGACGACGGACGCGATGCCGTCGTCACCGATCAGCCGCAGCAGCGTCGTGGCCTCGGCGGCCGCGTCGATCAGCAACTGCTCGCCGGTGGCCCGGCAGCGCAGCAGATAGGCGTTGTTGTTCATCGGGCCGACGGCGACCTTGGAGATCATCAGATCCGTCAACTCGTGTACGTCCGCACGCCCGCCGACCCTGACCGCTCCGCTGTACGTCATGGCTCTCAGCCTATAGCGGGGGCAGCACGGGCAGGGGCCCGCCCTCGACGGTCAGGGCGGAGCCGTCCCGCCGCCCGCTGAGCCAGCCCAGCAGCTCGGGCGCCGTGCCGCGGACCACGACGGCCCCGCCCTCCGCGCCGCCACCGGTCCTCCAGAGCCGGCCCGTGCTGTCGGTCACATTCGTCGGGACGACCGCGGGGTGCCCGGCGAACCGCTCGGCCAGGAAGTCGATCTCCCGGGCGGTGAACTCGTCGGACAGATCCTCCAGCTCGTAGCCGATCCCGAGGTCGACATGGTGCAGCTCGACCTCGACGCGGCGCCGGAAGGGGATCCGGGAGACGGAGTCCGTCACGCCGTTGCGCAGCTCGACCGTCCGCGACCAGTCGGCCGGGGCCGCCGCGGCGTCCTCCAGGCGGGCCGCGCTCCCGGCCAGGTCGGCCAGCTGTTCGGACCGCGGCCGGGGTGCGTCGCGCTCGATGTCGTGGTCGCGGGTTTCGCTGTCTGCGTACATGGGGCGGCCCTGGAGAACATTTACGAGCGCGTCGGCGTTACGAGAGAGGTGCGCAAGGACATGGCCCCGGCTCCAGCCCGGCAATCGCGACGGCAGGGCGAGCGCGGCATCGTCCAATTTCTCGGTGGCGCTGAGCAGCCGATCGGTTGCTTCACGTACGGCGTCCAGGTCGCGCGCATGATCAATCATGGGGCTGAGCCTAGCCTCGCCACTCATTCGGGTGAAGGAGTCCATGGGCGTCCGTAAATCGAATGTGCGTGCTATACGCTCGGAGTCGAAAGCTTCGTACATCGCTGTGGCGCCCCCCATACCCTGGGACAGGGGCTCAGTTCCCCCATTTCTCTCCAGAAAGGTGCGGACCGGCGTGGCCGACCGTCTCATCGTCCGTGGCGCTCGCGAGCACAACCTCAAGAACGTCTCGCTCGACCTCCCGCGCGACTCCCTCATCGTCTTCACCGGGCTCTCCGGGTCGGGCAAGTCGTCCCTCGCGTTCGACACGATTTTCGCCGAGGGCCAGCGGCGCTACGTGGAGTCGCTCTCCTCGTACGCCCGCCAGTTCCTCGGCCAGATGGACAAGCCGGACGTCGATTTCATCGAGGGCCTCTCGCCCGCCGTCTCCATCGACCAGAAGTCGACCTCGCGCAACCCTCGCTCGACCGTCGGCACCATCACCGAGGTCTACGACTACCTCAGGCTGCTCTTCGCCCGGATCGGCAAGCCGCACTGCCCGGAGTGCCGCCGGCCCATCTCGCGCCAGTCGCCGCAGGCGATCGTCGACAAGGTGCTCGGCCTGCCCGAGGGCAGCCGTTTCCAGGTGCTCTCGCCGCTGGTGCGCGAGCGCAAGGGCGAGTTCGTCGACCTCTTCGCCGATCTGCAGACCAAGGGTTACAGCAGGGCCCGGGTCGACGGCGAGACCATCCAGCTCTCCGAGCCGCCCAAGCTGAAGAAGCAGGAGAAGCACACCATCGAGGTGGTCATCGACCGTCTCACGGTGAAGGACAGCGCCAAGCGCCGGCTGACCGACTCGGTCGAGACCGCGCTCGGGCTCTCCGGCGGCATGGTCGTGCTCGACTTCGTCGACCTCCCCGAGGACGACCCCGAGCGTGAGCGGATGTACTCCGAGCACCTCTACTGCCCGTACGACGACCTCTCCTTCGAGGAGCTCGAACCGCGCTCCTTCTCCTTCAACTCGCCCTTCGGCGCCTGCCCCGACTGCACGGGTATCGGCACGCGGATGGAGGTCGACCCGGAGCTGATCGTCCCCGACGAGGAGAAGTCGCTCGACGAGGGAGCGATCCACCCCTGGTCGCACGGCCACACCAAGGAGTACTTCGGCCGGCAGATCAGCGCCCTCGCCGACGCCCTCGGATTCCGTACGGACATCCCCTGGGCCGGGCTGCCGCAGCGCGCCAAGAAGGCCCTGCTCCACGGTCACAAGATCCAGACCGAGGTCCGCTACCGCAACCGCTACGGGCGGGAGCGCGCGTACACCACGCCCGCCTTCGAAGGCGCGGTGCAGTTCGTCAAGCGGCGGCACTCCGACGCCGAGAGCGACTCCAGCCGGGAGCGCTTCGAGGGCTACATGCGCGAGGTGCCCTGCCCGACCTGTGAGGGCACCAGGCTGAAGCCGATCGTCCTGGCGGTGACGGTGATGGAGAAGTCCATCGCCCAGGTCGCCGCGATGTCGATCAGCGAGTGCGCCGAGTTCCTCGGCCGGATGAAGCTCAACGCCCGCGACAAGAAGATCGCCGAGCGGGTGCTGAAGGAGGTCAACGAGCGGCTGAAGTTCCTCGTCGACGTCGGCCTCGACTACCTCTCGCTCAACCGGGCGGCCGGCACCCTGTCCGGCGGCGAGGCCCAGCGCATCCGGCTCGCCACCCAGATCGGCTCCGGCCTGGTCGGTGTGCTGTACGTGCTGGACGAGCCGTCCATCGGCCTGCACCAGCGGGACAACCACCGGCTGATCGAGACCCTGGTCCGGCTCCGCGACATGGGCAACACGCTCATCGTCGTCGAGCACGACGAGGACACCATCAAGGTCGCCGACTGGGTCGTCGACATCGGCCCCGGTGCCGGTGAGCACGGCGGCAAGGTGGTCCACTCCGGATCGCTCAAGGAACTGCTGGCCAACGGGGAGTCGATCACCGGCCAGTATCTGACCGGCAAGAAGCAGATTCCGATGCCGGACATCCGTCGCCCCGTCGACCCGCAGCGCAGGCTCACCGTGCACGGCGCCCGGGAGAACAACCTCCAGGACATCGACGTCTCCTTCCCGCTCGGCCTGCTCACGGCCGTCACGGGCGTCTCGGGTTCGGGCAAGTCGACGCTGGTCAACGACATCCTCTACACCCACCTGGCGCGCGAGCTGAACGGCGCCAAGTCGGTCCCCGGCCGGCACACCCGGGTCGACGGCGACGACCTGGTCGACAAGGTCGTGCACGTCGACCAGTCGCCCATCGGCCGGACCCCCCGGTCCAACCCGGCCACGTACACCGGTGTCTTCGACCACGTCCGCAAGCTGTTCGCGGAGACGATGGAGGCGAAGGTGCGCGGCTATCTGCCGGGCCGCTTCTCCTTCAACGTCAAGGGCGGCCGCTGCGAGAACTGCTCCGGCGACGGCACCATCAAGATCGAGATGAACTTCCTGCCCGACGTGTACGTCCCGTGCGAGGTCTGCCACGGCGCGCGCTACAACCGGGAGACCCTGGAGGTCCACTACAAGGGCAAGTCCATCGCCGAGGTGCTGGACATGCCGATCGAGGAGGGCCTGGAGTTCTTCGAGGCCGTCCCGACGATCGCCCGACACCTCCGCACGCTCAACGAGGTGGGCCTCGGATATGTGCGGCTCGGCCAGTCCGCGCCGACCCTCTCCGGTGGTGAGGCGCAGCGCGTGAAGCTCGCCAGCGAGCTCCAGAAGCGCTCCACCGGCCGCACGGTCTACGTCCTGGACGAGCCGACCACAGGTCTGCACTTCGAGGACATCAGCAAGCTCATCAAGGTGCTCTCCGGGCTGGTCGACAAGGGCAACTCGGTGATCGTCATCGAGCACAACCTCGATGTGATCAAGACCGCGGACTGGGTCATCGACATGGGCCCCGAAGGCGGCAGCGGCGGCGGTCTGGTCATTGCCGAGGGGACTCCGGAGCAGGTCGCCGGGGTTCCGGCCAGCCACACCGGCAAGTTCCTCCAGTCCATCCTGGATCCGGAGCGGGTGAGCGAGGCCGCGGTGCCCGCGGCCCGCAAGCCGGTGCGGAAGGCGGCCGCGAAGAAGGCGGTCGCCGCGAAGTCGGCCCCGGCCAGGAGGACGGCCACGGCCCGTACGGGCACGGACCGGACCGCGAAGTCCGCCACGGCGGCCGGGACGGCTGCGGCGAAGAAGCCCGCGGCGAAGAAGGCGACCCGCACGCGCAAGGCCTGACGACAGGCCCCAGGGCGGAACAAGGCGGCGGCTCCCGGATCCCCGGGGGCCGCCGCCCCCGTTTCTCCGCCATGCCCGAGCCGCTGACCAGGGACGACCGGCCTCGGGTGGCCCGGCCGCAGGGTCGTCCGGCTCCGCCGGTATCGTCGGTTCTGTCACCGATGGCGCCGATGCCCGCGGTACTGCTGGTACTCGCGGTGCCTCAGCCGTGTCCGGTGCCCGTCCGCCCCTTTGACCAGTGGAGACCGCATGTCCGGCCAGCCCGCCGCCCGCCGTACCGTGCTGAAGGGCGCCGCTCTCGCCGGCGCCGCCGGGCTGGGAGTGGCCGCCTGCTCGACCGAGTCGAAGCTCGGCCACGCCGAGACGCCGACACCGACCGCCCCCGTCGAGCTCGGCGCGCCGGACGACATTCCGGTCGGCGGATCCAAGCTCTTCCGCAACGAGCGGGTCATCGTGAACTGCCCGGCCAAGGGCCAGTACAAGGCGTTCAGCGCCCAGTGCACCCACGCGGGCTGCCTGCTGGACAAGGTCGAGGACAACGTGGGTACGTGCCCCTGCCACGGCAGCCACTTCGACACGACGACCGGCAAGGCGATGCGCGGCCCGGCGACCGCGCCGCTGCCCGCGGTCCCGGTCAGGGTCGAGGGCGGCCGGCTGGTCGCGGGCCCCGACGCCTGACACCGGCCGGGGACGGAGTCACTCCCAGTCCCAGTCGATGCCGACCAGACCGGGCCGCACACCCTGCTCCACGAGGTGGACGGTCCGGTGCCGGCCGGTCAGCGTGAGATCGGTGCGGGCGCCGCGTGGTGCCCCCGCCGAGACCTGGGCGAAGCGTCGGCACCGTACCGGCAGCGCGGCCTCGTCGAAGGCCACCTGGAGCACGTACTGCCCGCCGCCGAAGCTGAACCCCCGCACGTACTCGCCGCTCGGCCCTCCCGTGCCGTCGTCGAAGCCGTAGCCGAAGAGGTAGGTGTCACCCGCCCTCAGCCGGGTGTCGAAGAGCAGCTCCGCGACCAGGACCCCGGTACCGCGGTCCCAGCGGACCCGCCCGGTCCGGCAGTTCTCGCGGGCCGTCACCGTCACCCGCGCCGGATCGCAGCCCGGATCGCCCCGGTGGACGGCGAGATAGCGGTCGATGTCGTCCCGGTGGGCGCGCACCACATGCTGCGATTCGCGCTGCCGCAGCTCCCGGCCGGGGCCGATCCGCACCCGCTCGTGGTGCCCCACCGTGTGCAGCCCGCCGTCCACCGGTGACCCCATGGCCGTCAGCAGCCGCTCCACGGCGCCGGACGACTCCAACAGGGAGCGGTACGAACGTGCGGCCGGACGGTCGGCCTCCGGGCGGGGACTCCCGCCTCCGAGCAACCGGAGCAGCGAGTTCCCCGGCAGCTCCAGCACCTCCTCCAGCGCCTTCACGGCCCGCAGGGACTCGGCGCGCTGCGGGCGTCTGGCCCCCTGCTGCCAGTAACTCAGGCTCGTCACCCCGACCTTGACGCCGCGGTGCGCGAGATGGTGCTGCACCCGCTGGAGCGGCAGCCCCCGCACCGAGAGCGCGGTGCGCAGCGCCAGATGGAACGGGCCGGTGTGCAGCACCTGTGCCAGCTCGGCCTCGGTGCGCCGCATGGGGTCCTCCAGGTGAACGTTCACGACGCGGGGCGGGGGGACCGCGTCGGCGGGGGCGGTGCCGCAGGTGGCCGGGGCGCGGCCGTTCACGTATCCGCCACGCCGTTCACACCGCGATGTTCCCCCGCATTGAAGCGTGTTGACCCGCCCCCGACAACGGTTGATGCTCCTCGGACAGCGTCCGGACGCGCTCCTGTGATCCCACACCCCCCGCCTCGGGAGGAACGTCATGCGTATCCGAAGAATCCGAACGGGACGGCTCCCGGCCCTGGCCGCGCTGGCCGCCGTGCTCCTCGCCGCTCCGACGGCGACCGCCTCGGCGGCCCCGGCCCCGGTCGCGGCCCCGGCGCCCGCCCGGGCCGCCGCCGCGACCGGTGAGGCCGCCGCCGGTGTCGCCGCGACCCAGCGGCTGAACATCACCATGCAGGCCCAGCAGAAGACCAACTGGTGCTGGGCGGCGTCCGGCAACACCATCGCCGCCTGGTTCGGCCGCAACTACTCGCAGAACCAGTTCTGCAACGCCGCCTTCGGCCGCGCACAGGGCTACGAGTGCCCCAACTCGCAGGCCACGCTGGGCAACGTCCAGGACGGTCTGTACTGGGCAGGCATCAACCCCGGTTCGTACGTCACCGGCTGGCTGCGCTACCCCACCGTCCAGGCCGAGATCGCCGCGGGCCGGCCGGTCGAGACCCGTATCCAGTGGTCGTCGGGCGGCGGCCACATGCATGTCCTGTACGGCTACGACGATGCAGACGACCGGGTCTACTGGGGCGATCCCTGGCCCTCCAACAACCGATACAACTGGGCGTCGCACGACTGGTACGTGAACAACAACGAGTTCTCCTGGACCCACTCGCTCTACCGGATCGGGGCGTGACGGAATGATCCCCAGCACCGCCCGCACCGCACACCACTCACGCACCGTCCGCACCGCTGCCGCGTCCCTGGCCGCCACCGGCATCCTGACCGGCGCCGCGCTGCTGACCGTGGTCGCCCCCGGGGCGGCCGCCGCCACCGGACCCACCGCCGGCCCGGCAGCCCTGGCGGCCGCCCGGCACGCGGCCGCCGGGCCCGCGACCCTGGACACCCTGGCCCGGTTCTTCGCCCGCGAGGGCGCGGTCACCAGGTCGGCGGCCGCGCCGCGCATCGAGGGCGCGGCCGTCCCCGTGAACACCCTCGACCCGGACTTCGTGGCCGGGAAGCCGGGAGCGCCCGTCGCCAGGCTGGACTTCCTCGCCACCACGGCCGTCTCCTCGGACGGCCGGAAGGCCTCCCTGTGGACCCTTCCGAAGGAAGGGAAGGACGGCGGCTGGCAGGTGGTGAACATCGCCAGCGGTGACGACGAGACGAGGTACGCGGCCGAGGGCGCCCGCAGGCTCCCCGGCGGGACGGTCTTCCGCGAGCCGCAGACCGACGCCTGGTTCGTCCAGAAGGGGACGAAGGTGCTCCCCCTGGACCGGGACGCGGTCCGCGCGGTCGGCGCCCGCGGCACCACGCTGGCCGCCTACCGCGCCCGGGTGCGCGCCGCCTACGGCGACAAGCTCCCCGGCTCGGGATACGCCCGTTCCGGCAAGGCGGGAGGCTACGCCCAGCCCGCCGCCGGAGCGGGCGCCCTCGTCGTGCTCGCCCTCGGCGGACTCTCCGTGCTGCGCAACCGTCGCCGCCGGGAGACCCCGTGACCGGAGGCGGCACCCACTGACCCGTGCTCCGGGGCGCGCTCCCGCGATCCGCGCCCCGGAGCACGGCACCACTTCCGGGCGGCCGCACTGTCACTGCCCGCAAGTAGGGTGGGACACATGGCAGACCCCTCCAGCTACCGCCCCAAGCCGGGACAGATCCCCGACTCCCCGGGGGTCTACAAATTCCGCGACGAACACCGCCGGGTGATCTACGTCGGAAAGGCCAAGAACCTGCGCCAGCGCCTGGCCAATTACTTCCAGGACCTGGCCGCGCTCCATCCGCGTACGCGCACGATGGTCACCACGGCCGCCTCGGTGGAATGGACGGTCGTCTCCACGGAGGTCGAGGCCCTCCAGCTGGAGTACTCCTGGATCAAGGAGTTCGACCCCCGGTTCAACGTCAAGTACCGCGACGACAAGAGCTATCCGTATCTCGCGGTCACGCTGGGCGAGGAGTTCCCGCGCGTCCAGGTGATGCGCGGGGCCAAGAAGAAGGGCGTGCGCTACTTCGGCCCGTACGGGCACGCCTGGGCGATCCGCGAGACGGTCGACCTGATGCTCCGGGTCTTCCCGGTGCGTACGTGCTCCGCCGGCGTCTTCAAGAACGCCGCCCGGACCGGCCGCCCCTGCCTCCTCGGCTACATCGGCAAGTGCTCGGCCCCCTGCGTGGGCCGCGTCACCCCCGAGGAGCACCGCGAACTGGCCGACGACTTCTGCGACTTCATGGCCGGCCGGACCGGTACGTACATCCGCCGCCTGGAGAAGGACATGATGGCGGCGGCCGAGGACATGGAGTACGAGCGGGCGGCCCGGCTCCGCGACGACGTGGAGGCCCTCAAGCGGGCCATGGAGAAGAGCGCCGTCGTGCTCGCCGACGCCACCGACGCCGACCTGATCGCGGTCGCCGAGGACGAGCTCGAAGCCGCTGTCCAGATCTTCCACGTGCGCGGCGGCCGGGTGCGCGGGCAGCGCGGCTGGGTCACCGACAAGGTCGAGAACGTCGACACCTCGGGCCTGGTCGAGCACGCCCTCCAGCAGCTGTACGGCGAGGAGGCGGGCGACTCGGTCCCCAAGGAGGTCCTCGTCCCGGCCCTGCCCGAGGACCCGGACGCGGTCTCCCAGTGGCTCGCCGGCCGCCGGGGCTCCCAGGTCAGCCTGCGCATCCCGCAGCGCGGCGACAAGAAGGACCTCATGGCGACGGTCCAGCGCAACGCCCTGCAGGCCCTGGGGCTGCACAAGACCAAGCGCGCCTCCGACCTGACCACCCGCTCCCGCGCCCTGGAGGAGATCGCTCAGGCGCTCGGCCTCGACACCGCCCCGCTGCGCATCGAGTGCTTCGACATCTCGCACCTCCAGGGCGACGACGTGGTCGCCTCCATGGTCGTCTTCGAGGACGGCCTCGCCCGCAAGAGCGAGTACCGCCGCTTCCAGATCAAGGGCTTCGAGGGCCAGGACGACGTCCGCTCGATGCACGAGGTGATCGGCCGCCGCTTCAAGCGCTACCTCCAGGAGAAGGAACGTACGGGGGAGTGGGAGGAGACCCCCGCCCCGACCGGGCCGGTCCCGGCAC
>NZ_JBCEWQ010000213.1:0-12155 GCF_038448545.1 Streptomyces sp. CLV115 | reverse complement strand
CCGCAGGGGGTGGCCGGGAAGGTGCGTCAAGGGGCGTACGGGGGGCGCCGGTTCACCGCGTTCCTCGCGCCCTCGGTGGCCGCCGGGCTGTCCGAGGGCCGCTGGGAGGCGTATCTGGGCGGCCGGCCGGTCCGGGTGCCGGCCGGGCTCGCCGCCCGGCTGCCGCTGCGCCGCAGCGGTCCGGTCGCCACGGCCCCCGTGCCGGGCCGGGAGTTCGCCCTGGACCGCAGATCCGGCGACCGGCTGACCCTGTGGGCCGGGCCGGTGGTGGTGCCGTCCGAGCGCGGCGCGTTCCGCCGGGCGGAGCTGCGGGGCAGGCACTATCCGTCCCGGCGGGCGATGCCGCTGCGGGACGCGGTCCTCTACACCGGCGGCGATTCACCGCGCGCCGTGCACACCGAGCTCGTGCGCCGGGGCGTGGAGTCGGAGCACCTCTGGGTCACCGACGGGGTCCACGGCGGCGTACCGCCCACCGCCGTACCGGTGATCGAGCACAGTGCCGCCTGGTACGAGGCGCTGGCGCGGTCCCGCCGTATCGTCACTGCCGACCAGCTGCCCGAGTGGTTCGAGCGGCGGCCCGACCAGACCGTCGTGCAGACCTGGCACGGCGCCCCGCTCGGCCGCTTCGGCGCGGATCTGGCCGGCACCCCGTACGCCGACCACCAGGAGCTCGCCACGCTGCCGCACCGGTCGGCGCAGTGGTCCGTGCTGGTCTCCCCGAGCCGCCACGCCACCCCGCTGCTGCGCCGCGCGCTGGACTACCGGGGCGAGATCCTGGAGGCCGGCTCCCCCGCCAACGATCTGCTCTTCTCGCCCGACCGCGCCAAGACCGCGGAGCGGGTACGTCGCAGGCTCGGCATCCCGGACGGCCGCCGGGTCGTGCTGTACGCGCCGACCTACCGCGATCAGCTGGCCCACTCCTCCTGCGGAGCCGACGGCGAGCGGCCGCGCTACCGCTGGGACGCGGCGCTCGACCCGGCGGTGCTGGCCCGGTCCATCGGTTCGGCCCACACGGTGCTGGTGCGCCGCCATCCGAGGGTGACCGGGAGCGTGCCCGAGCGGGCCGGTGTGCGCGACGTGTCGGCGCACCCGGACACCGCGGAGCTGCTGCTGATCACCGATGTGCTGGTCACGGACTACGCGGGCCTGATGTTCGACTTCGCGCACACCGGCCGCCCGATGCTCTTCCACACCTATGACCTGGCGCACTACCGGGACACGGTGCGCGGTTTCTGCCTGGACTTCGAGGACCGGGCGCCGGGCCCGCTGCTCGCCCGGGCGGACCGGATCGCCGCGCTCCTTCGCGACGCCGGTTCGCTGGCCGAGTCGGCGGCCCGGCACGCGGACGCGTACGAGAGTTTCCGCCGCGACTTCTGCGACCTGGACGACGGCGGGGCGGCGGCCAGGGTCGCGGACCGGCTGCTGGCCGACGGTCAGCCCGCCTTGAGGGCGGCGACCGCGGAGACCGCCAGGTCGTCGAGGTAGCCCTTGGGCAGCGGGCCGCGCACGACGGCCAGCCGCCAGTAGAGCGGGCCGACGATCAGGTCCAGCGCCCGGTCCGGGTCGCTGTCCGCGGGCAGTTCGCCGCGGGCCACGGCGTCCCGTACGACCACGGCGGCGATGCCCTGCTGCGGGTCCAGCAGGGCGGCCTTGATCGTGTCGGAGATCTCCGGACTGCGGGCCGCCTCGACCAGCAGGTCCGGGATGACCTGCGAGGCGACGGGGTGGCGCAGGGCGTACGAGGCGAGTTCGAGCACCGCCCGGACGTCCCCGTACAGCGAACCGGTGGCCGGTGCCGGCATGCCCTGGGCCGCGACGGCCGAGACGAGATCGAGGACCAGGGCCAGCTTGGACTTCCAGCGGCGGTAGACGGCGGTCTTGCCGACGCCCGCGCGCCGCGCGATCCCCTCCATCGACATCCGGGCGAAGCCCACCGCGGCCAGCTCCTCGAAGACGGCACCGCGAATCGCATCGGTGACGTCCTCGCGCAGCACGGCGGCTCCGGCGGGGGCACGGCGGCGGGTTCCCGGGTCGGTGGTCATGGCCGAATCATAGTCCGCGAGGACGGAACGGTTGCGTTGCGACGTGAATGCGTCCTACCCTCGGCGTTGCGACGATACGGTCCCGTTCCGTCGAACGTCGCTTCCCCCGCCTCCCGTCGAAAGCGATCGTGGTGAGCCAGACAGCAACCCCACCGGCCCCGGCCGACACCCCCGGCGCGGCGCCCCTCCCGGTGTACGCGCCGGGCGAGCTCGCCGCGCTCGCCGCCCGGCACGGACTCACGATGAGCGGCGCCCGGCCCTCGCTGGCGGCGTACGTCCGGCAGCTGTGGGGGCGGCGGCACTTCATCACGGCGTTCGCCACCGCCAAGCTGACCGCCCAGTACAGCCAGGCGAAGCTCGGTCAGATCTGGCAGATCATGACGCCGCTGCTGAACGCGACGGTCTACTACTTCATCTTCGGCGTCCTGATGAACACCAAGCGCAACGTCGAGGACTTCGTGCCCTTCCTCGTCACCGGCGTCTTCATCTGGACCTTCACCAGCAGCTCGATCACCGCGGGCACCCGGGCGATCAGCGGCAATCTGGGGCTGGTGCGGGCGCTGCACTTCCCGCGCGCCTCGCTGCCGATCGCCCTGGCCCTGCAACAGCTCCAGCAGCTGCTGTTCTCGCTGGGCGCGCTGGTGCTCATCCTGGTGGGGTTCGGCCAGTTCCCGAAGCCGTCCTGGCTGCTCGCCGTTCCGGCGCTGCTCCTCCAGGCCGTTTTCAACACCGGCGTCTCCATGGTGGTGGCGCGGCTGGCGGCCCGGACGCCGGACATCGCCCAGCTGATGCCGTTCGTCCTGCGGACCTGGATGTACGCGTCCGGGGTCATGTGGAGCGTGGACACGATGCTCAAGGGCGACCGTGTCCCGCACTTCGTGATGGTGATGCTGGAGTGCAATCCGGCCGCCGTCTTCATCGATCTGATGCGGTTCGCACTCATCGACAGCTTCGGCGCGTCCCATCTCCCGCCGCATGTCTGGGCGATCGCGGCGGGCTGGGCGCTCGTGTGCGGCGTGGGCGGATTCGTGTACTTCTGGCAGGCGGAGGAGCGGTACGGACGTGGCTGACGACATGACTCACAACAGCGAACCGGTACCGACCGTCGTCGTGGACGACGTCCACATCACGTACAAGGTCAACGGCGCCCGCACCGGAAAGGGCAGCGCCACCTCGGCGCTCAGCCGGATCGTCTCGCGCCGGCAGGCCCCCGGGGTGCGCGAGGTGCACGCCGTGAAGGGGGTGAGCTTCGCCGCGTACAAGGGCGAGGCCATCGGCCTGATCGGCTCCAACGGCTCGGGGAAGTCGACCCTGCTCAAGGCCATCGCCGGTCTGCTGCCCGCGACGAAGGGCCGGGTGCACACCCAGGGCCAGCCCTCGCTGCTCGGGGTGAACGCCGCGCTGATGAGCGATCTGACCGGTGAGCGCAACGTGGTGCTCGGCGGCCTGGCGATGGGCATGACCCGTGCCCAGATCCGCGAGCGCTACCAGAGCATCGTCGACTTCTCCGGCATCAACGAGAAGGGCGACTTCATCACCCTGCCGATGCGTACGTACTCCTCCGGCATGGGCGCCCGGCTGCGCTTCTCCATCGCGGCGGCCAAGAGCCATGACGTCCTCCTGATCGACGAGGCGCTGTCCACCGGCGACGCCAGGTTCCAGCGGCGCAGCAAGGAACGGATCATCGAGCTGCGCAAGGAGGCCGGCACGGTCTTCCTGGTCAGCCACAGCAACAAGTCGATCACCGAGACCTGCGACCGGGCGATCTGGCTGGAGGCGGGGACGCTGCGGATGGACGGCCCGGCGGACGAGGTCGTGGCGGCGTACGAGAAGTTCACCTCCGGCAAGAAGTAGCCGGGGCGGCGAGGGCGTCGGCGACCCGGGTACGGGTACCGCTCCGCGCCCCGGCGCGTACGGGGACAGCGCCCCGGCGCGTACCCGGACAGAACGGAGGGGAGGCGGCCACCGGACACCCGGCGCGCGCCTCCCCTTCCGGTTGCCCGGCTACGCGTGCGTACGGAGCAGTGTGCGCATCGTCCGCATCGCCACCGACAGGTTCGCCAGGTCGAACGCGTCCGACCCCTGGATCTCGTCGAGCGTGGAGCGGGACCGGGCGAGGATCGCCGCGTTCTTCTCCTCCCAGGCCTTGAACCGCTCCTCCGGCGTAGCGGTCCCGTTGCCCGCCGCCAGCACGTCCGCGGTGAGCGCGGCGTGCGCGGCGTACAGGTCCTCGCGGATGGAGGCGCGGGCCATGGACTGCCAGCGGTCGGCCCGCGGCAGCTCGATGATCCGGTCCATCAGCTGGGTGATGCCCAGCCGGTCCGCGAGGTCGTAGTACACCTCGGCGACGGAGAGCGGGTCCTTGCCGGTGCGCTCCGCGATCGCCACGATGTCCAGCGCCGGGAAGGCGGAGGAGAATCCGGCGACCCGCTGGGCCAGCTCGCCCGGGACGCCGGCCTCGGTGAGCTCGTCCAGGATCGACTGGTACCACTCCAGGTCGGCGCCCATCAGCATCTTGGGCAGCTCGGCCCAGACCTGCTCGACGCCCTCCTTGAAGAAGTCGACCGTCTCGGCGATCTCCAGCGGCTGCGGCCGGTTGCCGAGCAGCCAGCGCGAACCGCGCTCGACGAGCCGGCGCGAGTGCAGCCGGATCCGGGTCTGCACATCGGCCGCGACCTCGTTGTCGAGCGCCTCGACGGCGTCCCACACCTGGCCGAGTCCGAAGATCTCACGGGCCGCGAACTGGGCCCGCACGATCTCCTCGATCGACGCTCCGGTCTCTTCCCGCAGCCGGTGCAGGAAGGTCGAACCGCCGCTGTTCACGGTGTCGTTGACCAGCACCGTGGTGATGATCTCGCGCCGCAGCGCGTGCCCGTCGACCGCCTCGGGGAACTGCTCGCGCAGCTGCTCCGGGAAGTAGGCGTGCAGCAGCTTCTGCAGGTGCGGGTCGTCCGGCAGGCTGGTCCGGATCAGCTCCCGGGCCGCCGTGATCTTGGTGTACGCGAGGAGCACGGCCAGCTCGGGCTGGCTGAGCCCCTTGGAGGCGCCCAGCAGTTCACGGATCTGGCGGTCGGCGGGCAGGAACTCAAGACCGCGGTCGAGGTCGCCGTCCCGGCCCAGCCGGCGCATGAAGCGCTGGTGGGCGTGGAGCAGCGAGGACGACTGGGAGGTGGCGTTGGCGAGCGCCACGTTCTGCGCGTAGTTGTTGCGCAGCACCAGGCGGCCGATCTCGTCGGTCATCTCGGCGAGCAGCTTGTTGCGCTGCTTGACGGTCATGTCGCCGTCCCGGACCAGGCCGTTGAGCAGGATCTTGATGTTCACCTCGTGGTCGGAGGTGTCCACACCGGCGCTGTTGTCGATCGCGTCGGTGTTGATCCGGCCGCCGCCGCGGGCGAACTCGATGCGGCCGAGCTGGGTGGCACCGAGGTTGCCGCCCTCGCCGACCACCTTGGCCCGCAGGTCCGCGCCGTTGACCCGGATCGCGTCGTTGGCCTTGTCGCCGACGTCCGCGTTCGACTCGGCGGAGGACTTGATGTACGTACCGATGCCGCCGTTCCACAGCAGGTCCACGGGGGCCTTGAGGATGGTCTGCATCAGCTCGGCGGGGGTCATCTTGGTGATGCCCGGCTCGATGCCGAGCGCCTCGCGGATGTGCGCGTTGACCGGGATGGACTTGGCGCTGCGCTGGTGGATGCCACCGCCCGCGGAGAGCAGGTCCTTGTTGTAGTCGGCCCAGGAGCTGCGCGGCAGTTCGAACAGCCGGCGGCGCTCGGCGTACGAGGTGGCGGCGTCCGGGTTCGGGTCGATGAAGATGTGCCGGTGGTCGAAGGCGGCGACGAGCCGGATGTGCTCGGAGAGCAGCATGCCGTTGCCGAAGACGTCACCGGACATGTCACCGACGCCGACGACGGTGAAGTCCTCGGTCTGGGTGTCGTGGCCCAGCTCGCGGAAGTGGCGCTTGACGGACTCCCAGGCGCCGCGGGCGGTGATGCCCATGCCCTTGTGGTCGTAGCCGGCGGAGCCGCCGGAGGCGAAGGCGTCACCGAGCCAGAAGCCGTACGTGACGGCGACCTCGTTGGCGATGTCGGAGAACTTCGCGGTGCCCTTGTCGGCGGCGACGACCAGGTAGGTGTCGTCCTCGTCGTGCCGGACGACGTCGACGGGCGGCACGACCTCGCCGGCCACCATGTTGTCGGTGATGTCGAGCAGCGCCGAGATGAAGGTGCGGTACGAGGCGATGCCCTCGGCCATCCAGGCGTCGCGGTCGACGGCCGGGTCCGGGAGCTGCTTGGCGACGAATCCGCCCTTGGCACCGACCGGCACGATGACGGTGTTCTTCACCATCTGCGCCTTGACCAGGCCGAGGATCTCGGTACGGAAGTCCTCCCGCCGGTCCGACCAGCGCAGACCGCCTCGGGCGACCTTGCCGAAGCGCAGGTGCACACCCTCGACACGCGGCGAGTAGACCCAGATCTCGAAGGCCGGCCGGGGCGCCGGCAGGTCCGGGATGGACTGCGGGTCGAACTTCATCGAGATGTACGAGTGCGGCTTGCCGCTGTCCGCGCGCTGGAAGAAGTTGGTGCGCAGGGTGGCCTTGATGACGGTGAGGAAGGACCGCAGGATGCGGTCCTCGTCGAGCGAGGCGACCTGGTCCAGGGCCCCGTCCAGCTCTTCGAGGAGGCCGTCGGTCAGCTCGGTGCCGGCGCTCTGCCGCTCCGGGGACATCCGGGCCTCGAAGAGCGAGACCAGCAGCCGGGTGGTGTGGACGTTGTTGCGGAGAGTGCTCTCCATGTAGTCCTGGCTGAAGGTCGACCCGGCCTGGCGCAGGTACTTCGCGTAGGCGCGCAGCACCATCGCCTGGCGCCAGTTCAGCCCGGCACCCAGCACCAGCGAGTTGAAGCCGTCGTTCTCGGCCTCGCCGGTCCACACGGCGGCGAAGGCGTCCTGGAAGCGGTCCCGGGCGTCGTCGGCGAGGTAGTTGCCGTTGGCCTGCGGCATCCGGAGCCCGAAGTCGTAGATCCAGGCGTGCGTACGGTCGGCGCAGCGCAGCTCGTACGGGCGCTCGTCGACGACCTCGACACCGAGCTGCTGGAGGGCCGGGAGCACGGCGGAGAGGGAGACCTGCTCGCCGGTGCGGTAGATCTTGAAGCGGCGTTCGCCGGGGGCGGCGCCGACCGGTTCGTACAGGCTGAGCGCGAAGTCGTTCTCGTCCTGCTTGAGGGCTTCGAGGTGGACCAGGTCGGCCACGGCGGAGCGCGGCGTGTGGTCGGCCTTGTAGCCCTCGGGGAACGAGTGGCCGTACTGGCGCAGCAGCTCGGCGGCGCGCTCCTCGCCGCATTCGGCGCCCAGCGCCTCCTGGAAGCCGTCGGCCCAGGAGCGGGCGGCCTCGACGAGCCGGGCCTCGATGCGGTCGGCCTCGGCGTCGGTGAGGTCGGGCAGCTCGGTGCCGGGTGCGACGCGGACGACGAAGTGCAGCCGGGAGAGGATCGACTCGGTGTTCCAGGCGGTGAAGTCGACGCTGGTGCCGCCCAGCTCCTCCTTGAGGATGTCGATCAGCCGGAGCCGCACACCGGTGGTGTAGCGGTCGCGCGGCAGGTAGACGATCGCGGAGTAGTAGCGCCCGTACTCGTCCTGGCGCAGGTAGAGCCGCAGCCGGCGGCGCTCCTGGAGGTACAGCACGGAGGTGACGACGGAGCGCAGCTGGTCGACGGGCGTCTGGAAGAGCTCGTCGCGCGGGTACGTCTCCAGGATCTGGAGCAGGTCGCGGCCGTCGTGGCTGTTGGGCGAGAAGCCCGCGCCCTCCAGCACCTCGGCGACCTTGCGGCGGATGACGGGCACCCGGCGCACGGACTCGGTGTAGGCGGCGGAGGAGAACAGGCCGAGGAAGCGGCGCTCGCCGATGACGTTGCCGTCGGCGTCGAACTTCTTCACGCCGACGTAGTCGAGGTAGCTGGGCCGGTGCACGGTCGAGCGGCTGTTGGCCTTGGTGAGGACGAGGAGCTTGCGCTCGCGGGCCTTGGCCCGGGCGTCGGCGGGCAGCCGGTCGAAGGACGGGCTGACGGGGTGCGCCTCGTCGACGCTGTGGTGCGGGTCGGAGCGCAGGATGCCGAGGCCGGTGCCGGGGACGGCGGCCAGCGAGTCGGTGTCCTTCAGCTCGTACTCGCGGTAGCCCAGGAAGGTGAAGTGGTCGGCGGCGAGCCAGCGCAGCAGCTCCCTGGCCTCGTTCACCTCTTCGTCGGCGAGGTCGTCGAGCGGCTCGCCGGGCAGGTCGTCGGCGATGCGCAGCGCGGCTTCGCGCATCTTGTCCCAGTCCTCGACGGTCTCCCGTACGTCGGACAGCACGCGCAGCAGGTCGGCGGTGATCTGCTGGAGGTCGGCGCGGTCGGTCTCGCGGTCGATCTCGACGTGGATCCAGGACTCGACGAGCGCGTCGTGCGGCAGCTCGCTCTTCTTGTCCTCGGCGCCCTTGCGGCCCGCGGCGATGCCGTTGCCCTCGGCGAGGACCTCGATGAGCTTGCCGGTGACGTCACGGCGTACGACGACCTGCGGGTGGATCACCACGTGGATGCCGCGGCCCTGCCGGGACAGCTCATTGGTGACGGAGTCGACCAGGAACGGCATGTCGTCGGTGACGACCTCGACGACCGTGTGGCTGCACGTCCAGCCGTTCTCCTCGACGGTCGGGGTGTGCACCCGGACGTTCGCCGTGCCCTGCGGACGCGTCTCGGCCAGCCGGTAGTGCGAGGAGGCGGCACCGAAGACGTCCACCGGGTCGCGGCCCGCGATGTCCTCGGGA
Source organism: Streptomyces sp. CLV115 (assembly GCF_038448545.1). Classification (NCBI taxonomy): domain Bacteria; kingdom Bacillati; phylum Actinomycetota; class Actinomycetes; order Kitasatosporales; family Streptomycetaceae; genus Streptomyces; species Streptomyces sp. CLV115. The sequence continues at coordinate 3,317 of NZ_JBCEWQ010000213.1, read as the reverse complement.
GCGGTGTGCAGGTAGTAGCGCTGGAGGTAGGAAAGGAGCACGTCCGGTCCGGGGCGCTCCTGCCCGGCCCCGGTGGCCGCAACACGCACCCGGGAGGTACCGCCCGGGCCACCGACACCACCGCCCGGGCTGTTGTCAGCTACCTTCGCCGCCCGTGCGAGCAGCTCGGCCTTGGCTTCGTCCAGCTTGGTCTGCATGTCCTCTGGCTCCTGTCGCGCGCCGTTGCGTGACGTAGGTGGAAAAGACGACGTACCGCCACGACACGGGGTTTCCGGTCTGAGTCGACGCTATGCCGCTATGAGAGATGCCCGGGGCCGAATTGGCCATTTTTGGCATTCGGTCCAGGTCCGGGCTGAGGGAATCAGCGACGGCCCGGGTGCTGTGGCACTCCGGGCGCAGGCCGGGGGCTTCGCTGCCCCCGAGGGCTATCGCGCTGATCACGGGGTCCAGGCTATATCGCCCGCCCCCATGACCGTCACGAGCCGTTTGTGTAAAAAGATGGCCCCGAACTTTGACACTCTGGACAGCGCGCGAGTCCGTATTGCCTCACTCTGGGAGGCGGAACAGGCCGACGAACCGTGGGAGCCCCGCCATGGCACCGAAGATCCTGATCGTCACCGGCGACGCCGCCGAGTCCCTGGAAGTCCTCTACCCGTACCAGCGGCTGCGCGAGGAGGGGTACGACGTCCACATCGCGGCGCCCGCCCGCAAGACGCTCCGCTTCGTGGTGCACGATTTCGAGCCGGGCTTCGACACGTACACCGAGAAGCCGGGCTACACCTGGCCCGCCGACCTGGCGTTCTCCGAGGTCGACCCCGGGGACTACGTGGCGGTGGTCGTCCCGGGCGGCCGGGCGCCCGAGTATCTGCGCAACGACCCCGAGCTGCGCAAGATCCTCAAGGCGTTCTTCGACTCCGACCGGCCGGTGGCCCAGATCTGCCACGGTCCGCTGATGACCGCGGCGGTCGGCGCGCTGACCGGCCGGCACGTCACCGCGTATCCCGCGCTGGAGCTCGACATGCAGACGGCGGGCGCCACCTTCGAGGACCACGAGGTGGTGGTCGACGGCGTGCTGGTCTCGTCCCGCGCCTGGCCGGACCACTCGGCGTGGATGCGCGAGTTCCTGAAGGTCCTCCGCACGAAGGCCCCGGTGACGAACTGAGGCCCCCGCCGGGCCTCCCTCACCCGACGATGCTCACCCGGCGATCTGCTCGGCAAGCCGCGCGGCCTCGGCCAGGCTGTCCACCACCGGCACCCCGGCCGCCTCCAGGCTGGCCCTGCTGTGCGACCCGCCGGTGTAGAGCACGGCCTTCGCGCCGACGTGGGCCGCGGCCACGGCGTCGTCCACCGCGTCACCGATGATCACCGTGCGCTCGGCGGATATCCCGTCCAGCGCGGCGATGTGCCGCTCCATGTGCCGGGCCTTGCTGCCGCCGGAGGGCCCGGTGCGCCCGTCCACCCGCAGGAAGCGCCGCTCGATGCCGTACCCCCGCACCACGGGGACCAGCTGGTCGTGCCCGTACATGCTCAGGAGTGACTGGCTGCCCCCGCCCAGCTGCCACTGGGTGAGAAGCTCCTCGGCCCCTTCGGTGAGCCCGCAGGCGTCCCGCCGCTCGGTGTAGTGCCGGTGGAACACCCCGTCCATGCGCTCCCACTCGGCCTGTGTGGGCTGCCTGCCCATCAGCCGTTCGTAGAAGCGGGGTATCGGGATGCAGTACATCTCCCGGTACTGCTCAAGGGTGATCGGCGCCAGGCCGACCTCGCCGAACGCGGCGTTGGTCGCGCCGATGACCGCGTCGTTGTCGTCGAGCAGTGTGCCGTTCCAGTCCCAGACCAGATGAGTGCGGTGCTTCCCATGCGTCCCCATGGAAAGAAAATACCCGCCCCCTCCGACAACCGTTCGAGCCGATGCGCCCGCCCCGGTTCCCTCGCCCTCACGGGATCAGATGCGGAATCTCCTGGATCCCGAACCACAGCAGCTCATGGTCCTCGGCGCCGTCCACGGTGAACTGCGCGTCGTCGTCCCCGAGGTCCGCCGCCCCCAGCGCCGCGGCCGCCGCCGTGACGTCCTGCTGCGCGTCGTCCGCGTCGACATGCACCGCGGCGGCCTTGGCGAGCGCCACGGGAGACGCGATCCGCACCTCGCCGAGCGAGGACGGGTCGAGGCCGTGGTCCGGGTCGGCGACGGCCGAGCCGTCCGGCACCTCGACGGCCACGACGACGCGCCTGCGCACCGCGTCGGGGTTCTGCGCGATCATGCGCAGCGAAGCGGAGGCGGCCCGGTTGAGCGCCGCGTACTCCAGCTCCTCGATGTCGTCCGAGACGTACCACTCGCGCAGTGCGGGGGTCACCGCGTACGCGGTGAGCGGCCCGGGACCGATTTCGCCCGCCCGGTGCGCCGCTGCGAGACCGGACAGGGTCAGGGGGACGTACACGCGCATGGCCGGGTCGCTTTCGTAGTCGGAAACGCCCTCAGGATACGTGTGACGTCCCCCTTTGGGGTCACGTGCACCGATGCCGCCCCGTCCACCCGGCAACCACCCCTCACCCTCCCTGCGCCCGTCCCGGACCCCGCCCGGCACCGCCCGCATCACCCGGATAGGTGATTCCTCCCGACCGTCCCCGTCGCCCTCCTGCCGCTTGCGGCCTCCTCGGCCGTCGCCGTAGAAGGTCCACAGCAGAAGTTACCGCCCGGTATTTCACCGGGCCTCTGAAGCACGGGGGCGATGATCGATGAGCACGAACAGGACCCGGCCCGCCGGACGCCGCGACCAGCGCAGGCCCGAATCCGTACCACCCCAGCGCACCCGGACTCCCCGGCGCGTACGCCCGCACCACTGGTTCGCCGACCGCCTCCTGGCGGTCCTCAGCGGCCAGCGCCCGGTGCACTGGATGCTCGGCCACACCATCGGCGAGGCCTACGACCAACTCGCCGAACTGGCCCCCCGCACCCCGCTCAGGGCCCGCGGCGCCCGCCCCGTGATCCGCATGTGCCACGGCGCCCAGCCGGCCCCGGGCGTGGTGGAGGCCTGCGCGAGCATCGCGGCCGGCGAGCAGGTACGCGCCATGGCCTTCCGCCTGGAACAGGGCCCGGACCTCCGCTGGCGCTGCGCAGCAGTGGAACTCGGCGACGAACACCTGCAGCCGGCCCGGTCCCGCTAGCCGGGCCGAGGCCGACGACAGCGAGGGGAGGCGGCCCGGACAGACCGGGCCAGGCCCCTGACTGGCCACCACCAAACCGACAACGCAGCAGAACCGAGACGGGGCAAAGACGGAAGCGAAGGGGGACGGACGGAGATGGGGGGATGGCACAGGGC
>NZ_JBCEWQ010000212.1:0-12180 GCF_038448545.1 Streptomyces sp. CLV115 | reverse complement strand
CGGCGACGCGCGGGCGTGGCGGGGGCGGCCGAAGCGGCCGGGGTCGGCGACGCGCGGGAGGCGCCGTCACGGTTGCGGATCCTTCGCGTCGTACCGGGCGAACCCCCGCCACCGCAGACCCAGCAGGACCACCGCGACGACACAGGCGATCCCGCCCCCGGTCACCGCCAGGCCGGGCGAGGCCAGGTCGGCGACCGAACCCGCCACGAAGTCGCCGAGCCTCGGCCCGCCCGCCACGACGACGATGAACACGCCCTGGAGCCGTCCGCGCATCTCGTCCGGCACGGCCGCCTGGAGCATGGTGTTGCGGAAGACCATCGAGGTGGTGTCCGCGCACCCGGCGAGCGCCAGGAAGATCAGCCCGAGCCACAGCTGCCGGGTCAGGCCGAAGACCGCGATGGCGGTGCCCCAGCAGGCGACGGCGATCAGCACGGCGAGCCCGTGGCGCCGGACACGTCCCAGCCAACCGGAGAACACCCCGCCGAGCAGCGCCCCGAACGCGGGGGCGGCGACCAGCAGTCCGGTGGTCTTCGCGTCACCGCCGTACCAGAGGACGGCGACGACGGGGAACAGCGCCCGGGGGTGGGCCAGCACCATGGCGCACAGATCGGTGAAGAAGGTCATCCGGAGATTGGGCCTGGTCCCCAGGAAGCGCAGCCCGTCCGCGACGGACGCCCGCTTGTCCCCCGCGCCCTCCTCCCGCTCCGGCAGCATGGCGGGCAGCCGCCACATCGCGTAGAGCGAGGCGGTGAAGGTGACGGCGTCGACGGTGTACGCGGCCCGGTAGCCCCACCAGCCGACGACGAGCCCGCCGAGCATCGGCCCGACCAGTGTTCCGGTGGTGCTGGTCATGGAGGTGAGGGCGTTGGCGGCGGGCAGCTGTTCGGCCGGCAGCAGCCGGGCGATCATCGAGCTGCGGGCCGGTGAGTTGACCGCGAAGCAGGCCGCCTGGAGGCCGACGATCGCGTACAGCAGCCACACCTGTTCCACGCCCGCGACGGTTGTGACGACCAGGGTGACGGAGAGCGCGAACGACCCGGCGGAACTGGCCAGGCCCAGCTTGCGACGGTCGATGGTGTCGGCGACGGCACCGCCGTACAGCCCGAAGACGACCAGCGGCAGGAACGAGCAGAATCCGATGAGCCCGACCGAGAAGGCGGATCCGGTGATGTCGTAGACCTGGAGCGACACGGCGAGCGCCGTCATCCCCTGCCCGACCCAGGAGACCGTGTTCCCGAACCAGAGCCGCCGGTAGTCGGGGGAGATCCGCAGCGGCGTCAGATCGGCGAGTATTCGGGGGCGCGGAGCGGGTCCTTCGGTCGTTTCGGTCACAGCGGATGGTAACCACCGGGGATTTCCCGGCGGTCCGGCCCCGGCGGGAACCGGCCGCCCCGGTGGTGCGGTTCGGGCCCCGTGCCGCCGGCCGGCTACCTCCAGTGGATTCCTGACGGCCGGGCAGACTTGTGTACGGACGGGTACTCGGTCCCGTTGTGCGGCCGGGAGCGGCGCTCGAAGAGCGTGGCGTACAGGCCGCTCCGGCCGAGGAGTTGAGTGTGCGTGCCGGACTCCACCAGCCGCCCCTCGTCCAGTACGAGGATGCGGTCGGCGTCCGCGGCCAGGGCCAGGTCGTGGGTGATCACGATGGTGGTGCGGCCGCGGGCCAGCCGTCGCAGGGGCTCCAGGATGCGTTCCGCGGCCAGCCGGTCAAGGCCGGTGGTGGGCTCGTCCAGGAGCAGCACGGGTGCGTCGCGCAGCATGGCGCGGGCGATGGCGATGCGCTGCAACTGGCCGCCGGAGAGCCGGGAGGTGCCGGTGGATATGACGGTGTCATATCCCTCCGGGAGGGCTTCGACGAACGCGTGGGCGTCGGCCGCCCGCGCGGCCTGCTCGACATCGTCGTGGCTCGCGTCGGGGCGTCCGCAGGCGATGTTCTTCTCGATGGTGTCGTGCAGGACCAGTGTGTCCTGCGGGAGCAGCGTGATGTTGCGGCGGAGATGGGGCAGCGGCATCCGGTCCATGGAGACGCCGTCCAGCAGGACGCTGCCGGCATCCGGGTCGTAGAACCTGAGCAGCAGGGCCGCCAGTGTCGACTTGCCCGCACCGCTGGGACCGGTGATGACCAGCAGTTCCCCGGGATTCGCGGTGAACGAGAGGTCCCGGAGCACCATCTCGCTGCTGCCGGGGTAGTGGAAGAACACCTGGCGCGCCTCCACCTCGCCGAGGGCCCGGCTGCGCTCGGGCACCGGTACCGAGTCGCCCGGGTCGGTGACGGAGGGTTCCGCGTCGAGGATCTCCAGCAGTCGTTCGGCGCCCGCGGTCGCGGCGGTGGCCGTCAGACCCAGCTGGCCCAGCGAGCGGATCGGCGGGTAGAGGTAGCCGATGAAGGCGGCGAAGGCCAGCAGCTGTCCGAGGGTCATCCGGCCGGCCGAGATCTCCCACGCCCCCAGGCCGATGATCGTGAGGACGCACAACGTTTCGAGGACTTCGATGAACTGCTCGTAGAACTCGGTGAGACGGACGGCCCTCACCGCGGTCCTCAACCGGATCCTCGCCTTGTTGCCGAGCCGGTCCTCCTCGTCCTGCTGCCTGTTGTACGCCTGGGTCATGACGACGTTGACCAGGGTCTCCTCGACCACGGCGGTGATGGCGCCGTCCGCCGCCCGGCCGCGCCGGGACACCGCGCGCAGGGGCTTGGCGAAACCACGGGTGACCAGCAGCAGGATCGGAACCATGACGAAGGTGGCCAGGGCCAGGTCCCAGCGGAGCAACAGGGCCGCGCCGGCGTAGAAGACGGTGCCGAACAGCGCCGACGCCGCCCCGACGATGCCGGAGACCACGAGCGCCTCGATGGCCTCAACGTCACCGGTCAGCCGCTCCACCAGGTCGCCGCGGCGATTGCGCTGGAAGAAGTGCGGCGGGAGCGTCTGGAGATGGCCGAAGACCCGGGCCCGCAGCCGCAGCACGAAGCGCTCGGCGGTCCAGGCCGCGAGCGAACTGCCCAGGTACCCCACCACGGCACCGGCGACGGCCACGGCCAGCCACTGGCCGGCGGGCTTCCAGAAGGCGCTGACGTCGCCGCTCTGCAGGGCGGTGTCGGTGAGTCTGGCGAACAGCAGGACGGTGATGGTCTCGGCGAGGGCGGCCAGGACGGCACAGACGAAGATGACGACGAGCCAGCGCCGATCACCTCTGGTCAGGGGCCAGAAGCGTCTGAAGGACGCCATGATGCTGACGGGGTCGGTGCGGATCGGGACATCCGTCACCGGGTCCTCGGGCGGCTCTTCGTCACGGGCGGAACGCCGGAGCGGGCTGTGAAAGCGCATGGCATCACATCACGGACTGCTCGGGCCATGGACCGTGGCCATGGGGATGGACCCAGACGACGAGGCGGACCCGCGCGGTGCGCGAGCCTGCCTCGAGTTGATGTCAGGGATCGGGGGTGAAGGGCGTCAGCAACCCCAGCCACGTCCACGTCCACGGCCGCCATAGCCGTAGCCGTCGAAGTAGCCGAACCCGCGGCCGCCGTAACCGCCGCGACCGCCGTATCCGCCGCGGCCGCCGTATCCACCGCGTCCGCCGTATCCGCCACGGCCACCGTATCCGCCGCGACCGCCGTCCCTGTGGTCGAAGATGCTACGAACCTTCATCTTCGCCTCCTCTGGAGGAGTTCACTGTGCCGCTCCTTGCTCTTGCTGCGGCACTTTCGACACTACGTCCGACCCCTGCGACCAACAAGTCGTAGAAGCGGTAATCAAGGAGAAAAGGTGCCGAAATACCCCAATCCTTCGGAGCGTTGTCGTAGGTGACTCTCCGGACATGACGCATCGACAAGGAACGGACGGAAGGGAACGGGCGGACCCACGACCGGACCCCACCGGCACGACCCGCCGGGCCGGCGCGCGGCCACTTGATCTCGTGACGGGGCTATGGTGAGGGCCCCCACGGAATCCGTGAGGGCCCTGATACCCACGTATACGCAGGTCATAACGTTTCTGCCGGAACATCGGCAGTGGGGCGGGTGGGACTCGAACCCACGGCCGACGGATTATGAGTCCGCTGCTCTAACCGGCTGAGCTACCGCCCCTTTTCGGCGTGGCGCGTACAAGTGTGCGCGCCGTCTGCCGCAGCATAGCCGGTCATACGATCTCTCGCTCCGGATGGTCGGCTTCACCTGACCATGAAGACCGCGCGGTCGGCCGTCCGGTTCCGGATGGAGCGAAGTACACGCGAAAGAGTCACTTGCACCCCACACGCACCACGGTGTCCGCGGTCGCCGGACATGCGAAAGAGGACCCCTCGGGGTCCTCTTCCGTTCCGCTCCCCCGACTGGACTCGAACCAGTAACCCTCCGGTTAACAGCCGAATGCTCTGCCAATTGAGCTACAGGGGATCGCGCTCCCCCGACTGGACTCGAACCAGTAACCTGCCGGTTAACAGCCGGCTGCTCTGCCAATTGAGCTACAGGGGATTGCTGCGTATGCACCGAACCCTACCTACCTGGCTGCTGCCGGGCGGCGCGCGTTCGCTGCGACACATACATTAGCGCAAGCAGGGGGGTGCTTTGCCAATCGGTATCCCCCGGGGTGATCTCCGGTGCCCGCGGGTAGGCGGGCAGCACACGTCACAGCGAGCGCCGCACCGGGCGTCGCGCTGAGCAAGGAAGGGTGGCAGCCATGCGGTACCGGCTCACGTTCATCGCCGGACTGGCCCTCGGATACGTGATCGGGACACGGGCCGGGCGCGAGCGCTACGAGCAGATGAAGAAGTCCGCACGCCGGTTCGCCGAGAATCCGGCCGTGCGCAATACCGCCGAGTCCGCCGCGCAGAGCGGCCGCGACCTGGCCGGCAAGGCGTACCACGTGGTGAGCGACAAGGTCGGCGAGAAGGTTCCGGCCGGTGTGGCCGACCGGGTGCGCTCGCTGCGGGACCGCGGCCGGAACGGCGAGGACGACTGGGGCACCAGCAACACATAGGGGCACCACCCCCGCCACTGCCGCTCCACCGGTACGGAAACGGTCCGGCGGTGCGGCAGAATCTTGGGCATGGGGATAGTCGCCGGATTGGACAGCTCTTCCGCCTTCACACACATCGTCGTCTGCGACACGGACACGGGCGCAGTGCTGCGCCGGGGGTTCGCCGCGCACCCCGTCGAGGCGAAGGCCACCGAGGTCGACCCGCAGGCATGGCTGCTCTCGCTCGGCGAGGCCGCCGGCGGCGGGCTGCTCGAAGGGGTGCAGGCCATCGGCGTCTCCGCCCAGCAGCACGGCCTGGTACCGCTGGACCACCAGGGCAATCTCGTACGCCCGGCGCTGCTCGGCAACGACAAGCGGGCGCAGGCCGCCGCGGCCGATCTGGTCGACGGGCTCGGCGGGCGGCAGCCCTGGGCCGAGGCGGTCGGGGCGGTGCCGCAGGCCGCGCAGCCGGTGGCGAAGCTGCGCTGGCTGGCGCGGACCGAGCCGGAGGCGGCCCGGCGGGTGGCCGCGGTGCTCCAGCCGCACGACTGGCTGGTGTGGCAGTTGCTGGGGCGCCCGGCCCGGCGGACCACCGACCGGGGTGCCGCGTCCGGCACCGGGTACTGGTCCGCGGGCAGCGGTTCCTACCGGCCCGACCTGGTGGAGCTCGCGCTCGGGCACCAGGCGGCGCTGCCCGAGGTGCTCGGCCCCTCGGACGCGGCCGGGACGACGCCCGAGGGGCTGCTGATCTCCGCGGGTACCGGCGAGACGATGGCCGCGGCGTTCGGGCTCGGGGTCGGGGTCGGCGACGCGGTGGTCTCGCTGGGTGCGTCGGGCTCGGTCATGGCGGTGCACCACGAGGCGCTGTCCGATCCGGACGGGATGATCACCTCGTTCGCGGACGCGACCGGGATGCATCTGCCGGTGGTGTACACGTCCAACGCGGTACGGGCGCTGCGCGGGACCGCCGAGATGCTCGGCGCGGAGGGCCTGGAGGAACTCTCCGCGCTGGCCCTGAAGTCCACGCCCGGGGCCTGCGGGCTGGTGCTGCTGCCGTACCTGGAGGGCGAGCGGACGCCGCGGCTGCCGCATGCCGCGGGGACGCTCTGCGGACTGCGGCGCGAGTCGATGAAGCCGGAGCACCTGGCGCGGGCGGCGTTCGAGGGGATGCTGTGCTCGCTGGCCGACGCGCTCGATGTGCTGCGCGGCCGGGGCGTCGAGGTGCGCCGGGTGTTCCTGCTGGGGGCGGCGGCCGAACTGCCCGCCGTACAGGGGCTGGCGCCCGCGCTCTTCGGTACGCAGGTGGTCGTGCCGCAGCCCGCCGAGTACGCGGCGCTGGGCGCGGCCCGGCAGGCGGCCTGGGCGCTGGCGGTCTCGCAGGGGACCGGCGATCCGCTCACGCCCCCGGCCTGGCAGGGCGCCGCGGCTCAGGTGCTGGAGCCGGGCGAGGAGCTGGCCGTCGGGCAGGCGGTGCGCCAGCAGTACACGGCCACTCGGGACCAGATCCACCCGGAGGCGTTCGACTCCGCGCCCTGAGCGGGCCGGCCTTACGAACGGACCGAGTACACGGAGCGATGCGAGCCCCTCCACTTGTGTACTCGGTCTGTTTTTTGACCTGGTCTTGAGAAAAAACGCTCGCAGTCACGCCCCCCGGTGCCGGAAAATGGGTCGACTCCTGCCCTCTGCCGACTCCGAGAGACACGCGTGCTCATAAAAATCCTGCGGGCCTATCTCGGTCCGTACAGAAAACCCATCCTGCTGCTGGTCCTCCTCCAGCTGCTGCAGACCTGCGCCAGCCTCTATCTGCCCACCCTGAACGCCGACATCATCGACAACGGTGTCGTCGAGGGGGACACCGGCTACATCCTCGAATTCGGCGGCATCATGATCGCCGTCAGCATCGCCCAGGTGGTCTGCAACATGGGGGCCGTCCACATCGGCGCCCGCACCGCGTCCGCTCTCGGCCGCGACGTCCGGGCGTCGATCTTCGACCGGGTGCAGTCCTTCTCGGCGCGTGAGGTCGGGCGCTTCGGGGCGCCCTCGCTGATCACCCGTACGACCAATGACGTCCAGCAGGTCCAGATGCTGGTGCTGATGACGTTCACGCTGATGGTGTCGGCCCCGATCATGTGCGTCGGCGGCATCGTCATGGCGCTCGGCCAGGACGTCCCGCTGTCCGCGGTGCTGCTCGCGGTGGTGCCGGTGCTCGGCATCGCGGTGAGCCTGATCGTGAAGCGGATGCGCCCGCTGTTCCGCACGATGCAGGAGCGGGTCGACACGGTCAACCGGGTGCTGCGCGAGCAGATCACCGGCAACCGCGTCATCCGCGCCTTCGTCCGGGACGGCTACGAGGAGGAGCGGTTCCGCGGCTCCAACACCGAGCTGACGGACGTGGCGCTGTCCACGGGCCGGCTGATGGCGCTGATGTTCCCCACCGTGATGACGGTCGTGAACGTCTCCTCGATCGCGGTGATCTGGTTCGGTGCCCACCGCATCGACAGCGGGGGCATGGAGATCGGGGCGCTGACCGCGTTCCTCGCCTATCTGATGCAGATCGTCATGTCGGTGATGATGGCGACCTTCATGTTCATGATGGTGCCGCGCGCCGAGGTCTGCGCCGAGCGCATCCAGGAGGTCCTGGAGACCGAATCCAGCGTGGTCCCGCCCGTCAAGCCGGTCCGCAAGCTGCTCGCCCACGGTCATCTGGAGGTGCGCGGCGCGGACTTCCGCTATCCGGGCGCCGAGGAGCCGGTGCTGCGGTCGGTGGATCTGGTGGCCCGCCCCGGCGAGACCACCGCGATCATCGGGTCGACGGGCAGCGGGAAGTCGACGCTGCTCGGTCTCGTACCGCGGCTGTTCGACGTGACGGACGGCCAGGTGCTGGTCGACGGCACGGATGTGCGGACGCTGGAGCCGGCGCTGCTGGCGAGGACCGTGGGTCTCGTTCCGCAGAAGCCGTATCTGTTCTCCGGGACGGTCGCGACCAATCTGCGGTACGGCAACCCGGACGCGACCGACGAGGAGCTGTGGCACGCGCTGGAGGTGGCGCAGGCCAAGGAGTTCGTCACGGCGCTGGAGCACGGTCTGGACGCGCCGATCTCGCAGGGCGGCACCAATGTGTCGGGCGGGCAGCGGCAGCGGCTGGCCATCGCCAGGACCCTGGTGCAGCGTCCGGAGATCTATCTGTTCGACGACTCGTTCTCCGCGCTCGACTACGCCACCGACGCCGCGCTGCGCGGGGCGCTCTCCCGGGAGACGGCCGAGGCGACCGTGGTGATCGTGGCGCAGCGGGTGTCCACCATCCGCGACGCGGACCGGATCCTGGTGCTGGACGAGGGCCGGGTGGTCGGTTCCGGCACCCATCACGAGCTGATGGACGGCAATGAAACGTACCGGGAGATCGTGCTCTCCCAGCTGACGGAAGCGGAGGCCGCGTAATGGCCGGGCCTGGCGGACGCATGATGGCGGGCGGGGCGCCGACCGACCGGTCCATGGACTTCAAGGGGTCCTCGAAGCGGTTGCTGAAGCGCTTCGCGACGGAGAAGACCTCGCTGTACGTGATGCTGCTGGCCTGTGCGCTGAGCGTGGGTCTGTCAGTGGTCGGGCCGAAGATCCTCGGCCGGGCGACCGACCTGGTCTTCGCCGGGGTGGTCGGCCGGAAGATGCCGGAGGGGACGACCAAGGAGCAGGCCGTCGAGAGCCTGCGCAACAGCAACAGCGGCCTGGCCGACATGCTCTCCAAGGTGGACTTCGTCCCCGGTCACGGCATCGACTTCGGTGCGGTGGGCGACGTACTGCTGGTGGCGCTGGCGGTCTATGTCGGCGCCGGTCTGCTGATGCTGGTGTCGACCCGGCTGTCGATCCGGATCATCAACCGGGTCGTGTTCCAGCTGCGCGAGGACATCCAGACGAAGCTGTCGCGGCTGCCGCTGTCGTACTTCGACCAGGCCAAGCGCGGCGAGGTGCTCAGCCGGGCGACGAACGACATCGACAACATCTCGCAGACGATGCAGCAGACGATGGGCCAGCTCATCAACTCGCTGCTCACCATCGTCGGCGTGCTGATCATGATGTTCTGGGTCTCGCCGCTGCTGGCGCTGGTCGCGCTGGTGACGGTGCCGCTCTCGGCGGTCGTGGCGACGAAGGTCGGCAAGCGTTCACAGCCGCAGTTCGTGCAGCAGTGGAAGGTGACGGGCAAGCTCAACGCCCACATCGAGGAGATGTACACCGGGCACACCCTGGTGAAGGTCTTCGGCCGCCAGGAGGAGTCCGCGCGGGACTTCGCCGAGCAGAACGAGGCGCTGTACGAGGCCGGGTTCAAGGCGCAGTTCAACAGCGGGATCATGCAGCCGCTGATGATGTTCGTCTCCAACCTGAACTATGTGCTGATCGCCGTCGTGGGCGGTCTGCGGGTCGCGTCCGGCTCGCTGTCGATCGGTGATGTGCAGGCGTTCATCCAGTACTCGCGGCAGTTCTCGATGCCGCTGACCCAGGTCGCCTCGATGGCGAACCTGGTGCAGTCCGGTGTCGCCTCGGCCGAGCGGATCTTCGAGCTGCTGGACGCCGAGGAGCAGGGCGCCGACCCCGCGCCCGACGAGCGGCAGCGTCCGAAGGAGCTGCGGGGCAGCGTCTCGCTGGAGAAGGTGTCGTTCCGCTACGACCCGGAGAAGCCACTCATCGAGGACCTGTCGCTGAACGTCGAGCCGGGTCACACGGTCGCCATCGTCGGCCCGACCGGGGCCGGCAAGACCACCCTGGTCAACCTGCTGATGCGGTTCTACGAGGTGACGGGCGGCCGGATCACGCTGGACGGGGTCGACGTGACGAGGATGTCCCGCGACGACCTGCGGCAGGGCATCGGCATGGTCCTCCAGGACACCTGGCTGTTCGGCGGTTCGATCGCGGACAACATCGCGTACGGGGCATCGCGCGAGGTCACCCGCGAGGAGATCGAGGAGGCGGCGAGGGCGGCCCACGCCGACCGGTTCGTCCGCACCCTGCCGGACGGTTACGACACGGTGATCGACGACGAGGGCTCCGGTGTCAGCGCGGGCGAGAAGCAGCTGATCACCATCGCGCGGGCGTTCCTGTCCGACCCGGTGATCCTGGTGCTCGACGAGGCGACGAGCTCCGTCGACACCCGTACCGAGGTGCTGATCCAGAAGGCGATGGCGCGGCTGGCCCACGGCCGTACGAGCTTTGTGATCGCGCACCGGCTCTCCACCATCCGGGACGCCGACGTCATCCTGGTGATGGAGAACGGCTCGATCGTCGAACAGGGCACCCACGACGAGCTGCTGGCCGAGGAGGGCGCCTACGCCCGGCTGTATTCGGCGCAGTTCGCGCAGGCGGTCGCCGAAGTCGACTAGGAGCGCTTCCTGTTCGGACACGAGGGCCCGTGCCGCCGCCCGGCGGCGCGGGCCCTCGCACGTCAGTCGAGGTAGCCGCGGAGCTGGTCGGCGAAGGCGTGGTCGCGGAGTTTACTGAGGGTCTTGGACTCGATCTGGCGGATGCGTTCACGCGTCACGCCGAAGATCCTGCCGATCTCCTCCAGGGTGCGGGGCCGCCCGTCGTCCAGCCCGTAGCGCAGCTGGACCACCTTGCGTTCGCGCTCGCCCAGGGTGGAGAGCACCGCGTCCAGGTGCTCGCGCAGCAGCAGGAACGCGGCGGACTCGACCGGGGACGCGGCGTCGCCGTCCTCGATCAGGTCGCCGAGGGCGACATCGTCCTCCTCGCCGACCGGGGCGTGCAGCGAGACGGGTTCCTGGGCGAGCCGCAGGACCTCGCCGACCCGTTCCGGGGTGAGGTCGAGCTGGCCGGCGACCTCCTCCGCCGTCGGCTCGTAGCCGCGTTCCTGGAGCATCCGGCGCTGGACGCGTACGACGCGGTTGATCAGCTCGACGACATGGACCGGTACCCGTATGGTTCGCGCCTGGTCGGCGAGGGCGCGGGACATGGCCTGGCGGATCCACCAGGTCGCGTACGTGGAGAACTTGTAGCCCCGGGCGTAGTCGAATTTCTCGACGGCCCTGATCAGCCCGAGGTTTCCCTCCTGGACCAGGTCGAGCATGGTCAGCCCGCGCCCGACGTAGCGCTTGGCGACGGAGACGACGAGGCGGAGGTTGGCCTCGATGAGGCGGCGTTTGGCCATCCTCCCCATGACCACCAGCCGGTCGAGGTCGACGGCCAGCCGGGTGTCCGGGTCCGGGGTGCTCGCGAGCCGTTCCTCGGCGAAGAGCCCGGCCTCGACGCGGCGGGCGAGTTCCACCTCGTCGGCGGCGCCGAGCAGTGGGATCCGGCCGATCTCCCGCAGGTACTGGCGGAAGAGGTCGGAGGACGGACCGGCGGTCTCCGGGCGTCTCCGGGCCCCGGACGGCTCCGGCGGCTCCTCCGTGAGCACCTCGGGCGGGTCGGGCGGATCGGCGGGGATCGACGGCTCCACCTCGGCCTCCGGATGGTGCACGGCCCGGTTCTGCGCGGGGATGGCCGAGACGTGCTCGGTTTCGGTCAGGGTCCGGGTCTGCACGGGGGCGACCTCCAGGTGATCGCTGCCGGACCGCGGGGATGGAGGACCACCGTTCGATGGGCCGGCCGCGCTCCGATGTCTCAGGCACCGCACCCCAGTGTGGGGGAAGACACATCGCTGCCACGAGGGGCGTGCGGGGACTTTCTGAGCCCGTTCCGTGACCGGCCGGTTACGCGGGGGCGCTCCCGCCGCCGGGGCGGGGTGTCAGAGCGCGTCGGCCCCGTTGTTGCGCAGGGACTGGGCGTACTGCTGGAGGACCCAGACCTCGTTCTGTGCCGCCGCCAGGTGGTCGGGGGCGACATTGCTGCCGAGGCGGGCGAGGCTGCCCTGTACGTCGCCGATCCGGCGGTCCACGGCGCGCAGCCGGACCTGGACGAGCTGCATGCCCGCGTAGGTCTCGTCGATGGTCTTGCCGTGGAAGACCTCGACCGCGAGCTCGGTGACCAGGTTGCGCACCGTGTCGTTGGGCGCCGCGTCCAGGACCTGGACCAGGTATTCGCGGGTCTCGGGGACGCCCAGCTCGGCGCCGCCCGCCTCCGCGATGCACTGCCGTACGGCGGCGTACGGCGGGGCGGTGAACTCGTCGGCCCCGTAGGCGTCGAAGGCCGGGGAGACCAGGGCGGGCTTCTGCAGGGCGAGCTTGAGCAGCTCGCGCTCGGTGCGGTGGGCGGGGCTGCGGAGGTTGAGCGCGGGGCCCGAGGG
>NZ_JBCEWQ010000211.1:0-12432 GCF_038448545.1 Streptomyces sp. CLV115 | reverse complement strand
CGCCCCAGCCATCGCCTCGCCCCCGCCCCAGGGCCGCTTCCGGCCCGTCGGCGCCCCGTGCGCGGTGAGCGCGGGCGCGGCTGTCGTACGGGCGTCGTACGCTGGATTCACCCCGGCCCGTGATACGTGTCGGGCCCTTCGCGTTGCCCGTCCCTGGCAGCAGCCGGCTGTCGGGACCTGCCCTTCGTTACCGGACGGAAGCCCTTCATGAGCCTGCACGGTCTGCTGGATGTCGTCGTACGTGATCCGGCGCTCGACGAAGCGGTGAAGGCCGCCGGCGACGGCCACCGGATGCACGTCGACCTCGTCGGCCCGCCGGCCGCCCGCCCCTTCGCCGTCGCCGCGCTGGCCCGCCGGACCGGGCGCACCGTGCTCGCCGTCACCGCGACCGGCCGGGAGGCCGAGGACCTGGCGGCTGCGCTGCGCACCCTGCTGCCGCCGGACACGATTGCCGAGTTCCCGTCCTGGGAGACCCTGCCGCACGAGCGGCTCTCACCCCGCTCGGACACCGTGGGCCGCCGCCTCGCCGTGCTGCGGCGCCTCGCGCACCCGAGGGCGGACGACCCGGAGACCGGGCCGGTCTCCGTCGTCGTCGCGCCGATCCGCTCCGTGCTCCAGCCACAGGTCAAGGGGCTCGGCGACCTGGAGCCGGTGGCGCTGCGCATCGGGCAGAGCGCGGATCTCGGCAAGACGGTCGAGGCGCTCGCGGCGGCCGCGTACTCCCGGGTCGAACTGGTCGAGAAGCGCGGCGAGTTCGCCGTACGCGGCGGCATTCTGGACGTCTTCCCGCCGACCGAGGAGCACCCCCTTCGGGTGGAGTTCTGGGGCGACGACGTCGAGGAGATCCGTTACTTCAAGATCGCCGACCAGCGGTCCCTGGAGATCGCCGAGCACGGGCTGTGGGCGCCGCCCTGCCGCGAGCTGCTGCTCACCGACGAGGTGCGGGAGCGGGCCGCCGAGCTCGCCGAGGCCCACCCCGAGCTGGGCGAACTCCTCAACAAGATCGCCGAGGGGATCGCGGTGGAGGGCATGGAGTCCCTCGCCCCGGCCCTGGTCGACGACATGGAACTGCTGCTCGACGTGCTGCCGGAGGGCGCGATGGCGCTGGTCTGCGACCCGGAGCGGGTCCGCACCAGGGCCGCCGACCTGGTCGCCACCAGCCAGGAGTTCCTCCAGGCGTCCTGGGCGGCCACCGCGGGCGGCGGCGAGGCCCCGATCGACGTGGGCGCGGCCTCGCTGTGGGGCATCGCGGACGTCCGGGACCGGGCCCGTGAGCTGGGGATGATGTGGTGGTCGGTCTCCCCGTTCGCCGCCGACGACGAGCTCGACGAGGACACCCTCAAGCTCACGATGCACGCCCCGGAGGCGTACCGCGGCGACACCGCCCGCGCGCTCGCCGACACCAAGGGGTGGATCGCCGACGGCTGGCGCACGGTGTACGTCACCGAGGGTCAGGGCCTCGCCTCCCGCACCGTCGAGGTGCTGAGCGGCGAGGGCATCGCCGCCCGCTTCGACCCGGACCTGGCGGAGATCTCCCCGTCCCTCGTCCATGTCTCCTGCGGCGCGATCGACCAGGGCTTCGTCGACCCGGCGCTGAAGCTCGCCGTGCTCACCGAGACCGACCTCACCGGCCAGCGCACCGCCACCAAGGACCTGGGCCGGATGCCGGCCCGCCGCCGCAAGACGATCGACCCGCTGACCCTGGAGACCGGCGACTACATCGTCCACGAGCAGCACGGCGTGGGCCGGTACATCGAGATGGTGCAGCGCACCGTGCAGGGCGCCACCCGCGAGTACCTCCTCGTCGAGTACGCCCCCGCCAAGCGCGGCCAGCCCGGCGACCGGCTGTACATCCCGACCGACCAGCTGGAACAGGTCACCAAGTACGTCGGCGGCGAGGCACCCACCCTGCACCGGCTCGGCGGAGCCGACTGGACGAAGACCAAGGCGCGCGCCAAGAAGGCCGTCAAGGAGATCGCCGCCGACCTGATCAAGCTCTACTCGGCCCGGATGGCGGCCCCCGGCCATGTCTTCGGCCCCGACACCCCCTGGCAGCGCGAGCTGGAGGACGCCTTCCCGTACGCGGAGACGCCCGACCAGCTCTCCACCATCGCCGAGGTCAAGGAGGACATGGAGAAGTCCGTCCCGATGGACCGGCTGATCTGCGGCGACGTCGGCTACGGCAAGACGGAGATCGCGGTCCGGGCGGCGTTCAAGGCGGTCCAGGACGGCAAGCAGGTGGCCGTCCTCGTACCGACCACCCTCCTGGTCCAGCAGCACTACGGCACCTTCACCGAGCGCTACTCCCAGTTCCCGGTCAACGTGCGGGCGCTCAGCCGCTTCCAGTCCGAGTCCGAGTCCAAGGCGACCCTCGAAGGGCTCCGCGAGGGCTCCGTCGACCTGGTCATCGGCACCCACCGCCTGTTCTCCTCCGAGACCAGGTTCAAGGACCTGGGCCTGGTCATCGTCGACGAGGAGCAGCGCTTCGGCGTCGAGCACAAGGAGCAGCTGAAGAAGCTCCGCGCCAACGTGGACGTCCTCACCATGTCCGCGACGCCCATCCCCCGTACGCTCGAAATGGCCGTGACGGGCATCCGCGAGATGTCGACGATCACCACGCCGCCCGAGGAGCGCCACCCGGTCCTCACCTTCGTCGGCCCGTACGAGGAGAAGCAGATCGGCGCGGCCATCCGCCGCGAACTGCTCCGCGAGGGCCAGGCGTTCTACATCCACAACCGGGTCGAGTCGATCGACCGCGCCGCCGCCCGCCTCCGCGAGATCGTCCCGGAGGCCCGGATCGCCACGGCCCACGGCCAGATGTCCGAACAGGCCCTGGAACAGGTGGTGGTGGACTTCTGGGAGAAGAAGTTCGACGTCCTGGTCTCCACCACGATCGTCGAGTCCGGCATCGACATCTCCAACGCCAACACCCTGATCGTGGAGCGCGGCGACAACTTCGGCCTCTCCCAGCTCCACCAGCTGCGCGGCCGCGTCGGCCGTGGCCGCGAGCGCGGCTACGCGTACTTCCTCTACCCCCCGGAGAAGCCGCTCACCGAGACCGCCCACGAACGCCTCGCCACGATCGCCCAGCACACCGAGATGGGCGCGGGCATGTACGTGGCGATGAAGGACCTGGAGATCCGCGGCGCCGGAAACCTCCTGGGCGGCGAGCAGTCCGGCCACATCGCGGGCGTCGGCTTCGACCTGTACGTACGCATGGTGGGCGAGGCGGTCGCCGACTACCGGGCCTCCCTCGAAGGCGGCGTGGAGGAGGAGCCGCCGCTGGAGGTCAAGATCGAGCTCCCGGTGGACGCCCACGTCCCGCACGACTACGCCCCCGGCGAGCGGCTGCGCCTCCAGGCGTACCGCGCCATCGCCTCCGCCAACACGGAGGACGACATCAGGGCCGTCCGCGAGGAGCTCACCGACCGCTACGGCAAGCTCCCCGAACCGGTCGAGAACCTCCTCCTGGTCGCCGGCCTGCGCATGCTGGCCCGCGCCTGCGGCGTCGGCGAGATCGTCCTGCAGGGCCCGAACATCCGGTTCGCCCCGGTCGAGCTGCGCGAATCGCAGGAGCTGCGCCTGAAGCGCCTGTACCCGAAGACGGTCATCAAGCCCGCCGTCCACCAGATCCTCGTCCCGCGCCCCACCACCGCCAGGGTCGGCGGCAAGCCGGTCGTGGGGCGTGAACTGCTGGCCTGGACGGGGGAGTTCCTCACTACGATCCTGGGGTCGTAGTCCGCCTGCTTCCGTGTCGGCCCCGTCGGATTTCCGGCGGGGCCGAGCTTTTTCATAGGGTGGCCGGTCTCTTGAACGCGAGCCAGACGGTCTTGCCGACGATGTGGTGGTCGACGCCGAACTCCGCGGCAAGTTCATCGACCAGGAATAAGCCGCGCCCCGAGCAGCAGTCGTCTTCCGCGTGCTGGATCGCCGGTCGTCCGCCACCGCTGTCCCGCACTTCCAGGCGCACAAGATCCTCTGTTGCGCGGAGGCGGACGGCGAACTCCCTTCCCGGCGGGACGCCGTGCAGCAGGGCATTGGTCGCCAGTTCCGAGACGCAGAGCCTTATGTCCTCGATCAAGGGTGTGAGCTGCCACTCCGTGAGTACTTCGGCGACGAAGTCGCGTGAGGCACCGACAGAGGTGCGTCGTCGGGGAAAGTGCCGTTGCTGCGACAGAGACACGGTGGTCCACCGCCTTGCTCGTGGGGCATGACGCGCACACCGTACTGCTATTCGCGAAAAGCAGCAAGGTATCCTTTTGGGGATCGAATGCTTCGCCTACCGTGTGTAGTGGCGGGGTGTCTCAGGCGTCGGCCGCGAAGGAGAAGGTCGTGGGTGAAGTGAGGGGCAGCACATCCGCCCGGTACCTGGCGCCACCCGTCGGGGGTGAAGGTGATGTCTGGGGGGCCGAGTCGGCGGCCGGAGGGCGACGAGGTACCCAGCGGATCGTGCACGCGGGAGAGGTGGTTGCACCCGACAGGGTGGCCGACCTGCTCCTGGTGGAGCGTGGCGGTCATGTCGTCGAGCGACGTCGAATCATGTACCTCGATGGTGAGCCGTGCGAGCTGACCGACACCTACTATCCGGTGGAGATCGCTCGGGGAACCGGGCTGGCGGAAACGGGCAAGGTCCGGGGAGGGGCTGTCCGGCTGCTCGCCGATCTCGGCCATGTCGGCGTCCGGGCGCGAGAGGATGTGGCAGCCCGCATGCCGTCCGAGGTCGAGAGGGCGGCCTTGTCGCTGGAGGCTGGTGAGCCGGTGCTCGAACTGACACGGCTCACGCTGAGCGAGGATGACCGCCCCATCCAGGCCGATGTGATGGTCATGTCTCCGCGGGGGCAGAGACTGCGCTACGAGATCAGGATCGGATGACTGTGCCCAGAGTGGACGACGAGACACCGGACCGCCGCTCCCTGCATGAGCGGATCGCGGCGGATCTGCGCGACGAGATCATGTCCGGGGACCTGGCGCCAGGAGTCGGTCTCCCCTCCACCGCGCAACTCAAGGCACGGTTCTCCGCTTCGAACGCCACCGTGCAGAAGGCGTTGCAGCTCCTCAAGGGCGAAGGATTGGTCATTGGGCGCGCAGGTGCGTCGGTGACGGTTCGCGAGCATCGGCAGCGGACGATACGTCCGGCCGCGTACATGGCCCCGGCACCGTCCGGCGAGCCCTACCGTTGGCTGAGTGAAGCGGCGAACTCGGGTGCACGTGCCCACAGCACGCTGATCGAGGTGGCCGAGAAGAAGCCTCCGGCAGACGTCGCAGCGGCGCTGGACCTTCAGCCGGGTGGTACTGCGGTCGTCCGGTACCAGTTGCTGTCAATCAACGACGAACCGGCGGAACTCGTCGCCTCCTACTACCCGTTGGACATCGCCCGCGGCACCGCCCTCACCGAACGCCGCAGAATTGCCGGCGGTACGCCCACCCTCCTCGCGGCACTGGGTCATCCACCTCGGGTCAGCGTGGACCGGGTGTCCGCGCGTGTCGCCACCCAGGATCAGTACCGACTGCTCCGACTCCCCGGCGACCTGCCGGTACTGCGTACCCTGCGCATCGTCCATGGCGACGGCGACCGGCCCATCGAAGCGACGGTGATGGTCAAGGCGGGCCATCTGTACGAGGTGCAGTACGCGTTCGTCCCCGAGTGAGTGGTCCGTTGCGGGCTTGCTCGACCGGTTGTCGGATCGGTGAGGCAGGATGCGACGCATGGAGAGGGGTACGGGGAGCAGAACCCGCAATCGCTGGATCGTGGTGACGTGCGTGCTGGTGGCCTGTTGCCTGCTGTACGTCCTGCGCCCCGGGCAGGGCGCGGAGAGCCTGCCGGACCGCTTGGGTGTCGCCGGGATGCTGCTCACGGCCCTGACGCTGGTCGCGACAGCGTTCGAGGTGTGGGCGACGCAGCGGGGCGGTGCGGTGGTGGACGATGTGGCCGCGGCGCGACAGCTGAGCCGGGCCGTGGCGCTGGCGGAGCCGCTGTCGCGCCGGGTGCTGGGCGGGGATCGGGTCGTCGCGGACATCACTTACCGATTCCGCCCCTACGCACACGCCAGAGGCGCGGCACTGCCGCTGGCGCCGGCCGGACGATTGGATGGTCTGGTCGCCGACTACCAGGCCCTCAGGCCCCGGCGCCTGGTGGTAACGGGCCGGCCGGGAGCCGGGAAATCGGTGCTGGCCCGGTCCTTCGTGGCGGAGCTCAACAAGGCCAGGGCGGATGGCGACCCCGTCCCGGTGCTGATCGCGCTCGGGGACTGGGAGCGAGAGGAGAGCTTCCGCGACTGGGTCGTCAGACATCTGGTGCGCGACTACGGCAGATCGTGGAAGCGCGCCGGTCAGCTCGTGGACGCCGGACTGGTGCTCCCGGTCATCGACGGTCTGGACGAGATGGACAGGTCTGAAGTCCCGCTCGCCGAGTCACGGGCCCAGGGCGCGCTGGACGCCCTGGCCGACTATCAGGAGGGCCTGGAACCCGCGCCACTCGTCCTGACGTGCCGCACGGATCTCTACGACGTGCTCGAAGCCTCCGGAAGGCCGATGCTGGACACGGCGCGGGTCGAGATCGATCCGGTGAGTGCCGAGGCGGCGGCGGGATTCCTGTCGCGTCGCGCGGGGGCGGCCTACCGTCAGTCCGTATGGGCCCCGGTCCTTGACGAGTTGCGCGCCCGCCCTCAGGGCATGCTGGCCCGTTCGCTCTCCACGCCGTGGCGGCTGGTGCTCGTGGCCAAGGCGTACGAGCAGGCCAACGACCCTGGCGAACTTCTGACATGCACCACGCAGGAGGAGGTGGGCGACGTACTCCTCGGCCACTTCATCCCCTCGTCCACCCGCACCGTCGCCGGAACACGGAGCCGGTACGCACCCGAGGATGTGCACGCGTGGCTGGGCACCCTCGCACGTGGTCTTCGGGCGCGGGGCGGTGGCGGGACGGATCTGGTGCTGTCAGAACTCGCCCACTCCCCGGGGGCCGTGTGGGCGAGGCGGCTGTATTCCTCTCTGGTCGGGGTCTTCGCGCTCGTCCCGGTGGTGCTTCTGCTGTCCGGTGGGGACAGGGATGCGACGACCTGGAGCCTGGCCGCTGTCCTTCTCGTGGTGGGAGGCATCGGGTTCCGACACCTGCGTTCCAGCGAGATCAGTCTGTGGGGACGCGCCGACTTCGCCTTGCCCCCGTGGGGCAGCCCGCTGTGGCGGGTGGGGATGCGGCTGGCATGGAACGGGAGCGGGTGCTGGGCGGTACGCGTCACCGCGATCTGGCCCCCTCTGGCGATGTGGCGGGTCGCAGCACCTCAACGATTCGGTGGCATGGAGAACGGGCCGATGACCGTGGCGATGCTTGATTGTTCTGTGGCCCGCGGCTGTCCTGGTGTTCCTCAGCCGCGCTGCGGGTCTTGGCCTGACCGGCGACCTCGTACTTTTCACCATGTTCGGGTCGCTCTACTGTGCTTTGTGCGGCTCCATGGCCATGTACACGTGCTGGCTGCTGGTCAACTGCCGACGGCTGCCGTTCCGACTGAGCCGCTTCCTGGAGTGGTCCCGGACGGCGGGGCTGATCCGGGTGACCGGTGCCGCCTACCAGTTCCGGCATCGTGAGTTCCAGGAGTGGCTCACGCGTCACCCCGCTCCGGCCCGTCCGGCGCCGACCGCTCATCCGACGACGCGAACACCGACTCCGTGAGCGACCGGAACACATCCTCCGGGTCTCGGCCGCCCACCACCCCTCCAGCTTGCCGCTCAGCAGCAGCGTGGCGAATCCGTGGACCGGCGACCGGGCGGCGATGGCGGTGAGCAGGCCCGTGCGGTCCTTGAAGTGGTGTGCGGGTGCCGCGTGGGAGACGCCGAAGGTGTGAGCAGTTGTGTCGCCATGCCGACGTAGTGCCAGAGACTCAGGCGGTACGGGATCCGGATCGGCGACTGCGCCGGCCTGAAGCGGAGGGATCGGATCCTGGCTGCCGCCCGCATTCCTCACCCGCGCCAGGCGGCCAGCAGATCCGCAGGACTGAGCGTCAGATCCGGGTGTACGCCGTCCTCGACCCCTGCCGGGCACACCGCCAGCAGCGGGGCCGCCGACGCGCCCGGTACGACGGATCGTGCCTCGGCGAGGTGCGCGAGTTCGCGGGCGCTGAAGCGCTTGGCCTCACGCCACTTGACCGAGCCGAGGAGGAGCGTGCGTTTCCCCGAGGCGGCGGGGACAACGATGTCGTACTCCTGGCTGTTGTCACGGTTCCACCAACTCCCCACCTGTCCGGCGTCCTCCAGCCCCGGCAGCTCCGGGCTGAGCCGGTTCACCGCCTCCTGGACGAGTGGCTCGACGGCGCGGCCCCGCCAGCTCGGCCAGCCCCGGTCGAAGGCGGCGCGGGCGATGTCGGGCCGGCCACGGGCGATGTGGGCCTGCTGTTCGTCGACGAAACGGAACCAGAAGCGCAGGTACGGGTCGTCGATGCGGTAGCGCCGCAGCTTGCTGTTCGAGGGCGCGCCCACCGGTACGTCGACGCTGACCACCCCCTTGTCGGCGAGCACCTTTATGGCCCTGGTGACCGCCGTGTGCGCGGTGCTCCCCTCCTCGGGAAGCCTTCCGACGACTTGGGTGAAGGTACTGACTCCGATGTCGGCGCCCCCCATCGCGGACAGGACGCGCCGCGCCTGCTGCGCGTCGGGAAACTCGGCGTCGAGGGACCGCTGCCCCATCACGGCCAGGTCGCTGTTCTCGTCCCCGAGTTGCTCGTGCACGAAAGCCCGGGTGCTGCGCGCGCGAGCGCGGTCCAGCACGAGGCGCGGGTAACCCCCGGTGATGAGCGCGGTGTCGAAAGCGGCCGACGGGTCCCCTCCACTGCCCAGGGCCTCGGCGCATTCGGCGGGGTCGAAGGGGGCGACAGTGGTGCTCCTGGCCCGGCCGTAGAGCGGCCTGTCGTGCTCGGTCAGCCGTTCCATCATTCCGACGTCGGAACCGATCAGCACAAAGAGAACGGGGGTGCTCTCCAGCCGGCGGTCCCAGGCGTTCTGGAGCTGCCCCTCCAGGGTCGGGTCTGCCGCGACAGCCCATGGGAACTCGTCGATGACGACGACGGAGGGGGTGCTGCGGCACGCGACGGCGATTCTGCCCAGTGCGTCCCGCCAGTCGCTGGGGGGAGCGGAGAAGAGGGAATCGGCGTCGGTGAGCGGGGTCGTCGAGGTGTGCAACTCGGCGGTGAGGGTCTGAAGCTGGGTGGCGGGCGGCGCGTTCTTCACTGCGGAGAAGTAGAGGTAGGGCAGTCCCGACTGCTCGACGAAGCGTGTGAAGAGCCGGGATTTCCCCACCTGCCGACGGCCCCGCACAGCGAGCAGCTGTCCCGTTCCGGACTCCCGGATGCGCAGTGTGCGGCGCTCCAGATCGGCGAGCGTGCGTTGACGGCCGTAGAAGCCCATGCGTCTTGCCTTCCGGACTGGAGGAAGCGTGCGTGGGTAAATGGTACATCGATGTAACTTACGTAGATGAATGTTAAGCGCCGTGCCCTTGGTGCGGCCCGGGGTGATCGCTCTCCGGTGCGAACAGCAACTCCGCCAGTGACCTGAACACCGTCTCGGGATCCCGGGTGCCCACCGCCCCGCCCAGGTTGCCGCTCAGCAGCAGCGTGGCGAAGCCGTGGGCCAGGGACCAGGCGGCCACGCCCGTGAGCCGGGGGTCGTCGCCCCGTCCGGTGGCGGGGAGGCCGGTGACGCCCGCGCGCAGCTCGGCGGTGGCCCGGTCCTTCGCGGCGAGCAGCCCGGGGTCGTCGGCGCGGTAGAGGTCCGGCTGGAACATCACCTGGAAGTGGGCGGGGTGGTCGGCGGCGAACCGTACGTACCGCACGCCCCGCTCCCGCAGGTCCGGGGCGTCGGCCAGGGCGTCGGCGAACCGCTCGTACCCCTCCGTCGCGATGGCGGTGAGCAGTCCCGTGCGGTCCTTGAAGTGGTGGGCGGGGGCCGCGTGGGAGACGCCCGCCCGGCGGGCCAGGTCGCGCAGGCTCAGCGCCCCCGGCCCCTCGGTGCGGATGACGTCGAGTGCGGCGGTGAGGACGGCGCGCCGCAGGTCGCCGTGGTGGTAGGTGCGCTCGCTGGTCATGGGCAGGAGATTACGCGGAATCTAGGCGTTGACAAGTTCGGCGGTCGAAGGGCACCCTGGGGAACTAGTCAGTGACAAGATCAGTGGTGCTACGGGAGGCGGAGACATGTCCGAGGAGCTGGGCCGGGTGCGTCGGATGTGGCACCTGCTGGAACCCCTGCACGCTGTTCTGTACTACGCGCCGGAGTCCTTCGAGGAGGCCGCCGCGCTCGGCCTCCGTACCGACGAGCGCTGGCCGAGCTACTTCGCCTGGCGTGTCGCGCCGCTCGGGGAGGCCGGGGCCGGCCGGGTCGCGGAGACCTTCCACAGCTTCAGTCCGGCGATGGTGGAGGAGTACGTTCCCGCCGTCTGGTCCGTCGCCTCGCCCGATGCCGTACTCGCTGCCCGGCGCCGGGCCGTCGACCGCGCCTACCGGACGCTGTTGGGGGAGGCGGTCGCCGCTCCGGAGACGGCCGAGGCCGCCGCGCTCGTGCGACGCGTCGCGCTGGCCGCCGACACGGACGGCCGACCGCTCGCCGCCGCCAACGCCGCACTGCCCTGGCCGGACGAACCGCACCTCGTGCTCTGGCACGCGGCGACGGTTCTGCGCGAGCACCGCGGCGACGGCCATCTCGCCGCGCTCGTCGGGGCCGGTCTCGATCCGGTCGAGTCGCTGGTCGCCTTCGCCGCCATCGGTGCGGCGCGGCCGGAGGTGTTCGCGAGCCGGGGGTGGAGCGACGAGGAGTGGCGAGAGGCTCGTCAACGGCTTCTGAAGCGCGGGCTGTTGACAGAGAGCGGGACGGCGACCGAGGCGGGGCGGGCGTTGCGCGCCGAGGTCGAGCGGCGTACGGACGAGGCCGCCGCCGCACCTTGGCGGGCGCTCGGCGGGGAGGAGCGGGAGCGGCTGGTAGAGCTGCTGGGGACGTTGTGGGTGGCGGTGATCGGCTCCGGGCTGCTGCCGTCCGAAACGACGCTGGGCATCGGCAAGGTGTGAGGGCGCGGGTGGTGTCCCGGGGTGCCTCGTGCGGGTGGTGATGCGGGCGGGGCGCCTCGTGCGGGTGGTGTTCGGGCGGGGGCCCCTCGTGCGGGCGGTGTCCGGGCGGGGTGCCTCGGCCGGGTACGTCCAGATGCTGGGTTCCGACGGCCGACTACGGCCCGGAGAACATCCGGGTCGACGCCATCGCGCCCGGCACCACGCTCACCGAGATGGTCCACGAGTGGGAGGCGGACTCTCCCGGCATCATCGAGCAGCTCAACGCCCGGACCCCGCCGGGCCGCGCGGCCGACCCGGACGAGACCGCCCAGGCCGCCGCCCGGCTGCTCAGCGACCGGCGCCTCCTACGTGACCGGCACCGTCCTGCGCGTGGACGGCGGCATGCGGTCCTGAGCCGGGCGCCGGACCACGGGCGGGCGCCGAACCACGGGCAGGGCCCGGACCACGGGCGGAGGGTGTGATTCCGGCCGCATCGGGGTGGCGGCGCGCCCATGAGCACCCGTCAGCGGGGAAGGCCTCCGTAGGATTCCCGGGTTCGGCTTTCTCCCCGTCAGGACGGTTCCGAGTGATATCTCCCCGCGCATACCGAGTGATGCTGCCCGCCCTCAGCGTGGCGGCGGTGCTGACCCTGGCCGGCTGTGACCCGGAGCCCACGCCCTCCGGAGGAGGCGGTGGCGGGCAGGCCGTCACCGGATTCGGGGCCAGCCCGCTCGACAACGCCGACGGTACGAAGCCGGGCCTCGCGCCGCTCACCTCCGATGCGGACCGGGCGGCCGGCCGGAAGGTCATCGAGAAGGTGGCGACGAAGGGGCGGGGGCCGAAGACCGGTTACGCGCGGGACAAGTTCGGCTACGCCTGGAAGGACTCGGTCGACGGGATACCGCTCGCGAGGAACGGCTGCGACACCCGTAACGACCTCCTCGCCAGGGACGGCAAGGACCTGAAGTACCGGTCCGGTTCGGACTGCGTGGTCGTGTCGATGACCCTCAAGGACCCGTACACCGGCTCCACCATCGACTGGCGCAAGCAGCAGGCCACCAAGGTCCAGATCGACCACGTCATGCCGCTCTCGTACGACTGGCAGATGGGCGCCGCACGCTGGAACGAGGCCAAGCGGCAGCAGATCGCCAACGATCCGCTCAACCTCATCCCGGTGGACGGCCCGGCCAACAACGCCAAGCGCGACTCGGGGCCGGCGTCCTGGCTGCCGCCGTACAAGCCGGTGCGCTGCTCGTACGCGGTGCGGTTCGCGCAGGTGTCCCTGAAGTACGGGCTTCCCGTCACCGCCGCCGACAAGACGGCGATGCTGGAGCAGTGCGGCGGCTGAGCGCGGGGGCGGGGCGGTAGTACGCAGAACCCGCCCCGGGGCGGGGCGGGTTCTGTGGCC
>NZ_JBCEWQ010000210.1:0-12499 GCF_038448545.1 Streptomyces sp. CLV115 | reverse complement strand
CCACCCCGCCGTCCGCCGCCGCCACCGGGTCAAGCGCCAGCCGGTAGCCGCGCTTGACGACCGTCTGGATCAGGCTGGGTGCGCCCAGTGCCGTGCGCAGCCGCGCCACGGCGGTCTCCACCGCGTGCTCGTCCGTGCCGCCACCGGGCAGTGCCCGCAGCAGGTCGGCGCGGGACACCACCCAGCCCGGCTGGCGGGCCAGGACGTGCAGCAGCGCCATCCCGGCGGGCGGCACCGGGCGGGGCCCGCCGTCGACGATCACGGCATGGCCCCGGATCTCGACCTGATGCCCGGCGACCGGCAACGCCGGGGCCCTTGCGGGGAGTTCCCGGCAGATCAGCTGGACGAGCGGGGCGATCCGGAAACGTTCCGGCTGGACGGTGTCGATGCCCCGGGCCTGCAACGGCAGGGCGGTGACCGGTCCGACGCAGGCCACGAGGACGTCTTCGCGCAGCGCGCCCAGGAGCTCCGGAAGCAGCCCGCGTCTCTCGGCCCGGCGGAGCAGTGAGACGGCGGCCGGGGCGCTGGTGAAGGTGAGGGCGTCCAGGCCGCGGGCGAGAGTGGTGTCGAGCAGCCGGTCGAGCGGGGCGATGTCCTCGGGATCCGTCCAGCGGTAGACGGGTACGGGGAGGACCTCGGCGCCGCCGGCGCGCAGCGACTCGATGAAGCCGGGGAGGGGTTCGCCGTGCAGTTGGAGGGCGATGCGGCGGCCCGCCACGCCCTCGTCCAGGAGCCGTTCCAGGACCTCGGCCATGGACTCGGAGACGGGTGACCACGTCTCGGTCAGCCCGGCGGCCCGGACGGCTCCCTTGGCCTTGGGGCCGCGGGCCAGCAGTTCGGCGCCGCCCAGGGCCGCCAGCAGCCGCTCGCCCAGGCCCCAGCCCGTGGCGGCCTCGATCCAGCCGCGGAAGCCGACGGCGGTGGTGGCGACGACCACATCGGGTGCGGAGTCGACGATTCCGCGGGTGGCGGCGAGGAGTTCGCCGTCGTCGGCGAGCGGCACGGTCCGCAGCGCGGGAGCGTGCAGGACCGTGGCGCCGCGTCGTTCCAGCAGCGCGCCGAACTCCTCCGCGCGCCGTGCGGCGGTGACCCCGACGGTGAAACCCGTGAGAGGCCCGTGCTGTTCGTCCTGGTGCATGTGGTCTTCCCGGCTCTCGTCCCGCTGCTGCCCGATGATGCCGAGGGGCGAGCCTGCCAATGATGCGTGACAGGGCTGGTTCACCCGTATTTCCCGCCCGTTACGTCACCCGACACCGGGCGGTCGTACCGGTACCCGGCCCGGCGAAGGTATACCTCGGGGCACACCGCGCCCGCTCAGCCGGATCCCAGCATCAGGGCCGCGTCGGGTCCGGGGAGCCAGCTGTCGCCGGGACGCACCATCCAGCCCTCCTCGGCGCCCAGCCGGGCCGCCGCCTCGCGCAGGGCGTCCAGGCCGGGATGGCGCAGCCCCTTGCGCCAGACCAGCAGCAGCGGCGAGAGCGGCAGGGGCCGGACCAGCGGACGGATCACGGTGCCGGGTATCGGAGGGAAGTCGACCACGGCGAGCACCGGGTTCCGGTCCTTGGCCATGACCCGCTGGAATTCGGCCACGCCTATCGCGAGCGGCACGGGCGGCGCCAGTTCGATGTCCCACTCGGCGAAGAGCAGCCGGGCGAAGTCCGTCCACTCCTTCGTGCGCGGATTTCCGTCGCCCGCGTAGACGGTCTCCCCGGCCAGGTCGCCGAGCGCGACGGTCTCGCGCACGGCGAGCGGGTGGTCGTCGGGGAGCAGCACGGCCATCGGCTCGTACCGCACCGGCTGCACGCCCAGCCGGGCCCGTACGCCGGGGTCGAGTCCGGCGGCGCGGCCGAAGGAGACATCGAGCCGCCCGGCGAGGATCTCGCCCGCCGCCCAGGTCAGGCCGCTCTCGAACCGGGCCATCAGTTCGCAGGCCGGGGCCAGCTCGCGGGCGAGGGCGAGCACCCGGGCGGCCGCCATGCCGTCGGTGTTGAGGTCGACGAAGAGCGGCCGGGCCGCGGGATCGGCGAAGGCGGCGGCAAGCTCGGTGTGCGCGTCCAGCACCCGTCGCGCGTAGGGCAGCAGCCGCTCGCCGTCGGCGGTGAGGGCGACCTGCCGGGTGGTCCGTACGAAGAGTTCCGCGCCCAGTTCGCGCTCCAGCCGGCGGATGTCGCGGCTCAGCGCCTGCTGGGCGATGTAGAGCCGGGCGGCGGCCCGGGTGAAGTGCAGTTCCTCGGCGACCGCGACGAAGGCGCGGAGCAGCCGGGGGTCGGTGTGGGTGTCGGCAAAACGCGTCCGGGCACCCGGATCGTCATCGGAGGAGGCCACACCAGAATTTACAACACAGATGCGTCAATCACTACGGAGTAGGTGTTGGACCCCGGACACCGTGCGCCCCGACGCTTGATCCATGCCGTACGAGAGAACCCCCGCCGACCGCCCCGTACTCGCCCTCTCCGGTGACCGGCTGGTCATCGCCCCGCGCACCGCGCCCGCCCGGCGGGCGTCCACCAACCCGTACCGCAGGCTGCTCGCCACCCCGGGCGCCCGCGCCTTCACCGTGGGCAATCTCATCGCCCGGCTGCCGATGGGGATGTTCAGCGTCAGCGCGGTCATCATGATCGCCGGTTCGCGCGGCTCGTACGCCCTGGCCGGGGCCGTCACCGCGACCGGCCTCGCCGCCACGGCGGTGGTCGCCCCCTGGACGGCCCGGCTCGTCGACCGGTACGGGCAGGCCAGGATCGCGGTGCCCGCCACCGCGATCGCCGCGCTCGGCTCGCTGGCCCTGCTGCTCTGCGTGCACTACGACGCCCCGGCCTGGACCCTCTTCGCCTCCTACGCGGCGACCGCCACCACCCCCAACACGGGCGGGATGTCCCGGGCCCGCTGGGCACATCTGCACCGGGGCGACCCGGCCGCCCTGCACACCGCGAACTCCTTCGAACAGGCCGCCGACGAACTCTGCTTCATGCTCGGCCCGGCGCTGGCCGCGCTGCTGTGCGCGGCGCTCTTCCCGGAGGCCGGAACACTTGTCGGGGCGGTCCTGCTGATGACCGGCGTACTGATCTTCGCCGCCCAGCGCGCCACCGGTGCGGTCTTCGGCGCGATGGAGGTCGTCACGATCGCCCACGCCGGGGGCGCGATCCTGGCACTCCAGGCGGCCGGTTCATGCGTGGCCGGGCTGCTGTACGGCTCGCTCCGCCCGGCCGCGGACATCCGGCGCCGGCTGCTCGGCTGCCTGGCCGGAATGACGGCCCTGATGTCCCTCCCGCTCCTCGCCGCCGCCTCGACCGATTCCCTGCTCGCCCTCGCCGGCGCCCTCCTGCTGGCCGGCGCGGCGACGGCCCCGACCATGGTGACCGGGATGACCCTGGTGCAACGCCTCACCCCGGAGAGCCAGTTGAACGAGGGCATGACGCTGGCCGTGACCGCGCTGCTGGGCGGCATCGCGGCGGGTTCGGCGACCGGGGGCTGGATGGTGGAGCACACGGGACAGGTGGTGGGCTACATCGCGCCGGTCTGCGCGGCGGCCCTGGCGCTGGCCATCACGGCAGCCGGGGTCCGGGCTCCCCGGGTACGGTGACCGGCGCGGAGATCGGCCCCGGTGGTGGGCTGCCGCGAGCGCCATGCGGTCGGGTGCGGGGTCGACCGGCACGGGGCAGTGACCACGAGGTACGGAGAGCCCTGCGCCCGTCACGGGGCGACGGACCTCAGACGATGTCGAATTCGTTGCCCTCGGGGTCCTGCATGGCGACGGCGTAGAACCCCATGTCCGGCTCGTCCTTGATCCGCAGCACGGTGGCACCGGCTCGGGCCAGGCGTTCCACCGTGGCCTTGACCCGCGGTGCGCGGACGTCCAGCGGGACGTCTCCGCCCCCACCGACCTTCAGGTCGAAGTGCCACCGGTTCTTGGCGGCCTTCGGCTCCGGAACCTGCTGGAACCACACCCTCGGTCCACGTCCCGCCGGATCGATGATCGACTCCGGAACATCCCCGGCGCCGGCCGGCAACTCCGCCTCGGGCACCCCCATCGCCGCCCAGTGGGCACGCCACGTGGCATGCCCGCCGGGCGGGGGCTCGGGCACATAGCCCAGGGCCTCTGCCCAGAAAGTCACCATTGCCTGCGGATCGGAACAGTCGATCGTCAGCTGCACTGTCATCTCCATGTCCGGAGCGTCCCAGACGGGTCTGACAGACGGTCCGCTGCGATCCGCACCGAGCAGATCGGGACCGGCCTCAACGCCTTTCACACGGAACCGGTGATCGGTGTCCGGTCACCGATCACCGGCCCGGACCGGACCGGACCGGACCGGACCGGACGAAAGACCCTAGATCCGCGAGTTGCGCAGCGACTGCCAGACCGCACCGGTCAGTGCCCGCGTCGCCCGGGGCACCGACAGGCTCTCCTGCTCGCGGTACAGCGCCCAGTTGTACTGGATGAGCGACAGCTTGTTGGAGGACAGCGAACCTGCCTGGTGGGCCCGGTACACCGCCAACGGCTCGGTCAGGCCCCGGGCGTCAGCGCCGTCACGCATGATCGACAGCCACAGGGCGTAGTCCTGCCTCTTCCGCATCTCCGGCATCAACCGCGTGCCGAGGGCGTTGCGGTCATACATGGC
Organism: Streptomyces sp. CLV115; assembly: GCF_038448545.1. NCBI lineage: Bacteria > Bacillati > Actinomycetota > Actinomycetes > Kitasatosporales > Streptomycetaceae > Streptomyces > Streptomyces sp. CLV115. The sequence goes on along the minus strand of NZ_JBCEWQ010000210.1, from coordinate 7,883 downwards.
GGTCAGTGCGCCGATGTAGTCCCGGACCAGCATCGCGCGGTAGTCCACGTGCTCTCTCGCCCGGACCACACGACCGTTCGGGATGAAATCGGTGCTTTCACCCTCGTAACCGGCGTCCATCTTGTAGTAGGAGGTGAACGTCAGAGGCGCGTCACCTGCCACAGCGAAATCGATCTGCCGCTCGGTCTTCTCCGGAAGCCACATGTCGTCACTGTCGAGAAAGGCGATGTAGTCGCCCCGGGCCCGCTCGATGGCAAGGTTGCGGGCCCGGCCGGCACCGCCCTGTTCGGGTGCCGATTCCGGCAGGACACGACTGTCCTGCCGGGCGAACTCCATGAGCAGGTCCATGGAGCCGTCGGACGACTTGTCGTCGGTGATCAGCAGCTCCAGGTCGCTGTGGGTCTGCGTGAGCACCGACCGGACAGCAGCACCGAGAGTGGCTGCCGAGTTGTACACGGGCATCACGACGGACACCAGGGGCACAGCGATTCTCCTTGCTCGGCCATGAACGGGGTCGGTCCATTCAAGCACTGCGATCGACCAGGAGCCGCCACGCATGCCGTTCTCCCTGGTCAGGACCATGCGGGGCCGCCCGCAGCGGTCCGCGCCGCCGGGGCACCCGTCCGCAGGGCGTGAAAATGCCTCTGCCCCGCGAAGACGTTCGCAGGGCAGAGGCTCACATGGGAATTGTGGAGATGGCGGGAATCGAACCCGCGTCCAACGGTGCAGAATCAGGGCTTCTCCGTGTGCAGTTCGCTGCGCTTTTCTCAGCCCCGGAAATCACGCGAACAAGTCTCCGACGGGCTCAGTCACTGTTTGATTTCCTTCCAGGCCCCGTGACCGGGTCTAGAAGTTTAGATCCCTTGATGATGCCAGGATCCGGGTCGGGATCACCCCCGGGCTGACACTTCGCAAGTCGCTACTTAGGCAGCGAGGGCGAAGGAATCGCGCTTGGTGTTGGCGATTATTGGTTGCGACATATGGTTTACGAGATCATTGCCGCTTCCTCGACACGCTTCCCCTGCTTCGACATCCGCTGTCGAAACCGATCATCCCCATGTTTTGTTTTCAATGCGTGCACCTGCTGTGAGGTGCAGTGCCATCGTACGTGACCAACACGCGACGATGCCAGCCTATTCCTGCCGCCGCCCGGCGGAGCCGGGCCGGGCACGGTCCTACGCGCTCCGCTGGCGCCTGCGTGCCGCCGAGATCGCGCGGTTGGTCTCCCTCGTGTCCTGCTTCTCGCGGAGGGTCTGGCGCTTGTCGTACTCCTTCTTGCCCTTGGCGAGCGCGATCTCGACCTTGACCCGGCCGTCCTTGAAGTACAGCGCGAGCGGCACGATCGTGTGGCCGGTCTCGCCCGACTTCGACTCCAGCTTGTCGATCTCGGCGCGGTGCATCAGCAGCTTGCGCTTCCGCTTCGCCGAGTGGTTGGTCCAGGTCCCCTGCACGTACTCGGGGACATGGATGTTGTGCAGCCACGCCTCGCCGCGGTCGATCTGGACGAAGCCGTCCACCAGGGAGGCCCGGCCCAGCCGCAGCGACTTGACCTCGGTGCCCATGAGCACGAGGCCGCACTCGTAGGTGTCGAGGATGTGGTAGTCGTGCCGCGCCTTCTTGTTCTGCGCGATGAGCTTGCGCCCCGTGTCCTTTTCCTTAGCCATAGTGCGGCCATTTTCGCACTACGACCCACCCCCGAGGCCACTCAATACTGTTTCGGCCCGCTGCTCGGCCCCGGAACCGACCGCGAGGTCCGGGGTGATGCCGCGTTCGTCGACGCTGCGCCCCGCCGGGGTGCGGTAGTGGCCGACGGTCAGCTCGGCCACCGAGCCGCCCGGAAGCTTGCTCGGCATCTGGACCGAGCCCTTGCCGAAGGTCCGTGAGCCGACGGTGACGGCGCGGCCCCGGTCCTGGAGGGCGCCGGTGAGGAGTTCGGCGGCGCTCATCGTGCCGCCGTCGACCAGGACGACGAGGGGGCGGTCGGTGTCACCGCCCGGCTCCGCGTACAGGGCGCGCTGCTCGCCGTGCACGTCGTACGTGGCGACCAGGCCGCCGTCCAGGAAGGCGGAGGCGGCGGTGACGGCCTCGGTGACCAGGCCGCCGGAGTTGCCGCGGAGGTCGAGCAGCACACCGGCGTCCGACGGGGCGCCCCGGACCGCGTTCCGGACCTTGGCGCCGGAGCCCCTGGTGAACGAGTCGACCTCGATCATCACGGCCCCGGAGGCGGCGGAGCCGGGCGGTCCCAGTCGTCGCACGGTCACGGGCTCGGTGGTGAGTCTGGCCCGGTGCAGTCTCTCGGTCCTTCGGCGGTCGCCGCGCGCGGTGCCCAGGACGACGGTGGAGCCCTCGGCGGCCTCCGTACGGTCCCCGCGCAGCAGAGCGACGACCTCGGCGACGGGGCGCCTGTCGACCCGGTGGCCGTCGATCGTGCGGAGCAGGTCGCCGGGCTCGATGCCGGCCCGGTCCGCGGGGCTGCCGGGCTGCACCCGGGCCACCTCGACCTGCCCGTCGGCGGAGCGCGTCGCGGAGATCCCGACGCCGGTGTACGAGCCGTCCAGGGCCTGCTCGAACTCCTCGTACTGCCGCTCGTCGTACACCGCGCCCCAGCGGTCGCCGCTGCGGCTGACGACCGCCTCGGCCGCCTCCTTGCCGGACTTGCCGTCGGCCACGGCCCGGGCGGCGGCGTCGGCCACCTCGTCGCGGTCGACGGTGGAGGCCACGGAACGGGTCGCGAAGGACTCGGACTTCGCGCTGCCGCGCGGCAGCGAGCCGGTGGCCGCGGCGGTGGCCAGCACACTGGCGAAAACCAATGTCAGAGCCGCCCCGCGGCGCACGCCGCGGGGCCCGAAACACTGCGTGGGGCCCGACATGGCGCCGAGTCTAGGACAACGCCCCCTGGGCGCACGGCCGGTTGGCCGCGCGCCCAGGGGGCGCTTGTCACACCTTGAGGTACTTGCGGAGCGCGAAGAGCGCGGCAACGGCGGGCATCAGCAGGCCGATTACCAGGACCAGGGGCAGCTTGGTGAAGACCGCGTCCCAGCCGATGAAGTCGATCAGATTCAGCTTGCTCTGGAGCGCCAGACCGCCGTCGATCAGGAAGTACCGGCCCGCCAGCAGCATCACGCAGGCCAGGACACCACCGATGAGCCCGGCGAACGCGGCCTCCATGATGAACGGCATCTGGATGTAGAAGCCGGAGGCCCCGACCAGCCGCATGATGCCGGTCTCGCGCCGTCGGCTGAACGCGGACACCCGGACGGTGTTCACGATCAGCATCAGTGCGATCACCAGCATCAGCGCCATCACGAAGAGGGCGGCCACATTCATGCCGTTCATCAACTGGAAGAGGTTGTCCAGGATGCTTCTCTGGTCCTGGACGGACTGCACCCCGTCACGGCCGGCGAAGGCGGTGGCGACCACCTTGTACTTCTTCGGGTCGTGGAGCTTGACCCGGAACGACTCCTGCATCTGGTCCGGCGTGATGTTGCTCGCCATGGGCGAGTCGCCGAACTGGTCCTGGTAGTGCTTGTACGCCTGGTCGGCGGACTCGTACGTGACCGTGTCGACGACGTCCATCTTGCCGAGGTCGCCCTCGATCTGCTTCTTCTGCTCCGCCGTGACAGCGCCCTTGGCGCACTTGGGCGTCGAGGTCACATCGTTCTTGCTGCACAGGAAGATCGAGACGTTGACCTTGTCGTACCAGTAGTCCTTCATCGTGCTGACCTGCTCGCGCATGAGCAGCGCGCCGCCGAACAGGGCGAGCGAGAGGGCGACGGAGACGACGACGGCGAAGGTCATCGTGAGATTGCGACGGAGGCCGACGCCGATCTCCGACAGGACGAACTGGGCGCGCATGGCGTCCTTTCAGTGCTCGATGCTCAGTGCTGGTAGCCGTAGACGCCGCGGGCCTGGTCGCGTACGAGACGGCCCTGCTCCAGCTCGATCACGCGCTTGCGCATCTGGTCGACGATGTTCTGGTCGTGGGTCGCCATGATCACGGTGGTGCCGGTCCGGTTGATCCGGTCCAGCAGCTTCATGATGCCGACGGAGGTCTGCGGGTCGAGGTTGCCGGTCGGCTCGTCCGCGATCAGCAGCATGGGACGGTTCACGAACGCTCGCGCGATCGCCACGCGCTGCTGCTCACCACCGGAGAGCTCACCGGGCATCCGGTCCTCCTTGCCACCGAGACCGACCAGGTCGAGAACCTGGGGCACCGCCTTGCGGATCTCGCCGCGCGGCTTTCCGATGACCTCCTGCGCGAACGCCACGTTCTCCGCAACGGTCTTGTTGGGCAGGAGCCTGAAGTCCTGGAACACGGTGCCCAGCTGGCGGCGCATGTGCGGCACCTTCCAGTTGGACAGGCGCGCGAGGTCCTTGCCCAGGACGTGGACCATGCCCTGGCTGGCGCGCTCCTCACGGAGGATGAGTCGCATGAAGGTGGACTTGCCGGAGCCGGATGAGCCCACCAGGAAGACGAACTCGCCCTTCTCGATATCGAGAGACACATCCCGTAGAGCGGGACGGCTCTGCTTCGGGTAGGTCTTGGAGACGTTGTCGAATCGGATCACGGATGCACCACGGTCGGCCGGGAGTAGGTGTGCGTGACCATACGCGACCCGGACTGAGGCGTGCAGGCGCGCGTCCGGGGATGGGCGATTTATGGCGGAACGGTACCGGCCGGACGCGGGTCCGAAGCGCGACGGATCGGGTGATGTCCGGCGGGCCGCGCCGAAATCCGCGCGAGCTGGCACAGTGGTAGGGGGAACGGTTGCGTTTCCATGAGCGTTGTGCGGAGAGAAGGCGTATGCGGCTCCGCCGCGCGGGAGGAGGAAAGCGCATGACCTATGACCGACTGGTGTGCGCGAACTGCGCGGCGCCCGTCAACGAGGGCCGTTGCCCCGTGTGCCGGGCGAGCCGTGCGCGGCTGCAGCAGGAACAGGAGCAGGGAATGTTCGCCGGGCTGAACCCGGTGATGCTGGTGGCCCTGCTGGTGGTGTTGCTGGGCGCGCTGGCGCTGCTGGCGCACCAGAGCGTGTAGCCGCGCGGGCGGGTAGCCGCGTGCTCCGCCCGGTCGCCCGCAGGCGTCGGGACGTGTACGTGGAGGGGCCCGGGATGCCGATCGGCGTCCCGGGCCCCTCTGTGTCCCTCTGTTACCGCAGGTGACCCTTAGGCGACCGTGCGACCGTTCATCAGGCGCGGCATGATCCGGAAGCCGATGCCTCCGGCGATCATCGTCGCGGCGCCGACCAGCAGGAACGTGGTCTCGGCCGCACCGGTCTCGGCGAGCTCGTCCTTGCCCTTGCCCTGCTCGACCGGCTGGTTGCCGGCGGAGTCGGGAGTGGTGTTGTCCGCGCAGTTCGCGCCGTCGAGGTCGACGGTGCAGTTGCTGTCGTCGCCACCACCGGTGGTCGAACCGGCGGAGGCGTTGCCGGAGGTGCCGGACGAACCGTTGCCTCCGTTGCCGTTGCCGCCGTTGTCGCCGTTGCCGCCGGACTGGTGGCCACCGTTGCCGTTGCCACCGTTGCCGTTGCCACCGTTGCCGTTGTTGCCGCCGTTGTTGCCGGCGCCACCCTGGTCGCCCGCGCCACCCTGGTCACCGGCACCACCCTGGTCACCAGCGCCACCCTGGTCGCCCGCGCCACCCTGGTCACCGGCACCACCCTGGTCGCCCGCGCCACCCTGGTCACCGGCACCACCCTGGTCGCCCGCGCCACCCTGGTCACCGGCACCACCCTGGTCGCCCGCGCCACCCTGGTCACCGGCACCACCCTGGTCACCCGCGCCACCCTGGTCGCCCGCGCCACCCTGGTCACCCGCGCCACCCTGGTCGCCACCCTCAGTGGTGCCGCCATTGTCGACACCGCCCGGGTCGCCGCCCTGGGAATCGCCCGACGGCCCGTCCAGGCCGGCGTCGATGCCCAGGCCGGTGTCATCGACGTGCGCGTTGGCCGACAGCCCGGCAACGTTGACATCGACACCGACGGCCGAAGCCACACCGGCGGCGGTGAGCGAGGCGCCCGCGGCGATTACCGCACCTGCGGCGATCCGCGCGACGCGGACTCGCGTCTTCTTCGTCATGTGCTGCTACCCCCAGTAGCTGTTCTCGTCAGTGGAGCAGCCATATGCGGGCCCCGGCTCTGCGGGGTTCGCTCCGAACAGCGCCACATGGAGCCGTGGTCATGCCGCCCGCCCCCGTTCACACCCGTCCCAGACATACGCATGCTGCTCTAGCACCCTGTCCACAGTTAAGGACTACGTCAAGGCCGTTCCGTGCAATATGAACCGGTATGAAGGGAGTTGGCCTCCATTCGGAGTCCCGACTGTGACGCACTCACCACAGCACCCGCGCAACCCGGAACTCCAACTCCCCTTCGGGAGCTGCCCCGTGCGGCCGACGAAAACGGCGGTGCCGGAGACCCCGCGGGGTTTCCGGCACCGCCGTGAACGCTTGCTGTTCCTACTTCTCCCGCTGCTTGCGCCAGCGGATGCCCGCCTCCAGGAAGCCGTCGATCTCGCCGTTGAAGACCGCTTCCGGGTTGCCCATCTCGAACTCCGTACGCAGGTCCTTGACCATCTGGTACGGGTGCAGGACGTACGACCGCATCTGGTTGCCCCAGGAGTTGCCGCCGTCGCCCTTGAGGGCGTCCATCTTGGCCTGCTCCTCCTGGCGTCGGCGTTCGAGGAGCTTCGCCTGGAGGACGTTCATCGCGGATGCCTTGTTCTGGATCTGCGAGCGCTCGTTCTGGCAGGAGACCACGATGCCGGTCGGGAGGTGGGTCAGACGGACCGCGGAGTCCGTGGTGTTGACGCCCTGGCCGCCGGGGCCCGACGAGCGGTACACGTCCACGCGCAGCTCGGACTCGTCGATCTCGATGTGGTCGGTCTGCTCGACGACCGGCAGCACCTCGACGCCCGCGAAGGACGTCTGGCGGCGGCCCTGGTTGTCGAAGGGCGAGATCCGGACGAGCCGGTGGGTGCCCTGCTCGACGGAGAGCGTGCCGTAGGCGTACGGCACCTGGACGGCGAAGGTGGTCGACTTGATGCCGGCCTCCTCCGCGTACGACGTCTCGTAGACCTCGGTCTTGTAGCCGTGCCGCTCGGCCCAGCGGATGTACATGCGCTGGAGCTTCTCGGCGAAGTCGGCCGCGTCCACGCCACCGGCCTCGGCACGGATGTTGACCAGGGCCTCGCGGGAGTCGTACTCGCCGGAGAGGAGCGTACGGACCTCCATCTCGTCCAGCGCCTTGCGGACCGACTCCAGCTCGGACTCGGCCTCGGCCAGGGCGTCGGCGTCGCCCTCGTCCTGGGCGAGCTCGAAGAGCACTTCGAGATCGTCGATCCGGCCGCGGAGGGCCTCGGTCCTGCGGACCTCGGCCTGGAGGTGCGAAAGCTTGCTGGTGATCTTCTGCGCCGCCTCGGGGTCGTCCCAGAGGGAAGGCGCGGCCGCCTGCTCCTCGAGCGCGGCGATGTCCGCCCTCAGCGCATCCAGGTCCAGGACGGCCTCGATCGACCCCATGGTCGAGGAGAGGGACTTCAGCTCTTCGGAAATATCGACGACTGCCACGGGTCCAGCGTAACGGCTGTCGGCACGGACGTTCCTCGGGCCGCGTGATCAGGACCCCGCGGCCCGGTCCCGGGCGCCTTCGCGGGTCGCTCCGGGGCCGCCGGGAACGGCCCGCGAGGCCCCCGGGTCAGGGCGTGCCCGGTGCCGAGGTCCCCGTCTCCTGCTCGGGTGCGGCCGCGTCGTCGTCGCTCAGTGCCAGCCAGCCGCCCACACCCAGCGCGGCGAGCAGCACCAGGGCCGCGGCGCCCAGGGTGAGGCGGCGCTTGCGGACGGCGGCGGACTTGTTGAGGGCCGAGCCGGGGCGGGGCGTGCCCGGGGA
>NZ_JBCEWQ010000209.1:0-12650 GCF_038448545.1 Streptomyces sp. CLV115 | reverse complement strand
GAGGGCGCCCCCGAAAGGGGGCGCCCTCCGCCGTTCGGCGCGGGTTCGCGCGGCGCTCCGTCCGCCCGCGGGCCGCTGTCCGCGTGCGGGGTCAGCGGGCCTGCGTGGAGGCGGACGCGGAGTCGGTCGGGGTGACCGTGTCGCTCTCCGACTCGTCGGAGTTACCGCCCTCCGCCCCGGCGGTGGCGGAACCGGTCGGCTTCGTCTCCGGCGACTTCGCCGGCGTCTCGGGCAGCGCGCTCGGGCCGAAGCCCGTGAAGTAGCTCGTCGCAGGCACGACGGCCGCGCCGAGCGGGATCTCGCCGGCCGCGCTGAACTTGAAGACGACCCGCTGCACATTGCCCGCCTTGGCGGCCTCGCCGCCGCCCTCGATCACGGCGGAGGCATTGCCGGGGCCGCCCAGCAGCACCGAGCCGCCGGCCGGGACGACGACCGATCCGGCGCCCTCGGCGGCGTGCAGCTGCACCGAGGTGCTCGAACCGGGCAGCGTGACGGCTTCCAGGGTCTGCGGCTTCGTGCCGTTGTTGAACAGCGTCGCGACGACGACCGCCGGGCCCGTCGCGGTGGGCTCGGGCTCGGTGACGATGTTGGCGTTCTGGATTCTGATGTCACCGACGGAGGTGGCAGCATTGTCCGGCCTGACCTTGAGCGTCGCGGCGTCATTGCCCGCGCCGCACGCGGCGAGCGAGGCGATCGAGAACACGATGGCTGTGGCGGCGAGAGCGCCGTGTCGAAGGCTGCGGCTCACGGCGGCGGCAACTCCTTGAACGTTCGGACTGCGGACGGGTGGGGAGCGACGTAAAGCCGCCCTAAGGGTGTGTCAGCGGCTTCAGGCTACCGAGCCGTCCGTCCGGCTCCGCACCCGACCCGCCCCTGAGAGTGATCTCGGTCCTCCCGGCCGCTCCCGGGACTTCCCGCGGTCATGCCCTTCGGAGGCTCCCGCCCGGCAATGGTTTGCGGCCCGGCCGGCTGCCGAAACGGCCCGACACATGCCGTTCACATATCGCCGGTGATCAATTCATGGAGCGTGGCGTATTCCGCGCCCATAAGCGATCGCGCGGGCCCGTTGATCAATTCCATTGATCAACGGCACTTACCTCCGTACGGGTGATCGATCTCCGAACGGAGTACGGAAACTCCAGCATCCGGAACCAGGCAAAACGGGACGTTCGGCCCCTTTGGAGGGTGGTCCGGATGTGTGAGACGTGTGTGTTTCGCCCTGCCCGCACAACGGCTCCGACCTGCGAATTCCGCACCCCGTGAGCCTTCCGCAGCACGTGCGTGTTGCTGTTGTCAAGCCCCGAGATATGCCCTGACCTGCGAAAACGCCATTCAGGAGAAGCAGTTCTCGTGTTACTCTTGATAGCCACGGAAGGGGTACCTGTCACATGACGTTCAAGGTTGGCGACACCGTGGTCTATCCCCATCACGGGGCCGCGCTGATCGAGGCTATCGAAACTCGCCAGATCAAAGGCGTGGACAAGACCTACTTGGTGCTCAAGGTCGCCCAGGGCGACTTGACGGTTCGTGTGCCGGCGGACAATGCGGAGTTCGTGGGTGTGCGCGACGTGGTCGGGCAGGAGGGGCTGGACCGGGTCTTCGAGGTGCTTCGTGCACCGTATGCCGAAGAGCCGACGAACTGGTCCCGGCGCTACAAGGCAAATCTCGAGAAGCTCGCCTCCGGCGATGTCATCAAGGTCGCCGAAGTGGTTCGCGACCTGTGGCGTCGTGAGCGCGAGCGTGGACTCTCCGCAGGTGAGAAGCGCATGCTCGCCAAGGCTCGCCAGATTCTGGTGAGCGAGCTCGCTCTCGCGGAGAACACGAACGAAGACAAGGCCGAGGCTCTGCTCGACGAGGTTCTCGCGTCCTGAACCGGCTCGCGCCGGTCGTAATCAATGTGCCGCGGTGCCCGCTGACAACCGTATTCACGGTATGTCGTCGGGCGCCGCGGCATGTCTGTATTCAGCCACGGCGTGGCTGGAAACAATGCGCAGCCTGTCTGGATTGCGTCCCGACTCACCGACGCGTTGGCTTCATCGGTGATACCCCCGATACGTTGCTCGCGATCTTGCGCAGCCGATCCCGAGCACCGGTGCGGCTTGTCCGACTTCGACGGGGTGTCACGGAAAGGGCCCCGTCGAGTCAGGGCACGGCGCCCGGCTCGCTTGTGGCCATACCCACGTCGGCTGTGGAAACAAACATGCCGAAGCCCCGGAGTGCAATCGATGTCTGATCAATCGCGTCCGTACCGCACGGCCGCCGTGATTCCCGCTGCCGGCCGCGGCGTACGGCTCGGGCCCGGCGCCCCCAAGGCGCTCCGCGCGCTGGGCGGTACGCCCATGCTCATCCATGCGGTACGGGCCATGGCGGCGTCCCGTTCCGTCTCCCTGGTCGTGGTCGTCGCGCCGCCGGACGGCGCCCACGAGGTCAAGAACCTGCTCGACGAGCACGCCCTGCCCGAGCGCACCGACTACCTCGTCGTGCCTGGCGGCGACACCCGCCAGGAGTCGGTGCGGCTCGGCGTCGACGCGCTGCCCGAGGACGTCTCCGCCGTCCTCGTCCACGACGCGGCGCGCCCGCTGGTGCCCGTCGACACGGTGGACGCGGTGATCGAGGCGGTACGGGACGGGGCGCCCGCCGTCGTCCCCGCGCTGCCGCTGGCCGACACCGTCAAGGAGGTCGAGCCCGGTGCGCCGGGGGAGCCGGAGCCGGTGCTCGGCACGCCCGTGCGGGCCAGGCTGCGCGCCGTGCAGACCCCGCAGGGCTTCGACCGCGACACGCTCGTGCGGGCGCACCGGGCCGTCGCCGTCAGCGGCGAGGGCGCCACGGACGACGCGGGCATGGTGGAGCAGCTCGGGGCGCCCGTGGTGGTCGTGCCCGGGCACGAAGAGGCGTTCAAGGTGACCCGGCCGCTGGATCTGGTGCTGGCCGAGGCGGTACTCGCACGCAGGAGGGCGAACGATGGCTTCTGAGGAAACGACGGCTCCCGCGGAACGCACCGGTCCGGTGATCCCGCAGGTCGGGATCGGCACCGACATCCACGCCTTCGAGGAGGGCCGTGAGCTGTGGTGCGCGGGGCTGCTCTGGGAGGGCGAGGGGCCCGGGCTCGCCGGGCACTCGGACGCCGATGTCGTCGCGCACGCCGCGTGCAACGCGCTCTTCTCGGCCGCCGGGCTCGGCGACCTCGGACAGCACTTCGGCACCGGGCGGCCCGAGTGGTCCGGCGCCGCCGGGGTGACCCTGCTGACCGAGGCGGCCCGGATCGTGCGGGCCGAGGGCTTCGAGATCGGCAATGTCGCCGTCCAGGTTGTCGGCGTACGGCCGAAGATCGGCAAGCGGCGGGACGAGGCGCAGAAGGTGCTGTCGGCCGCCGTGGGGGCGCCCGTCTCGCTCTCCGCGGCCACCTCCGACGGTCTCGGCTTCACCGGCCGGGGCGAGGGCATCGCCGGGATCGCGACCGCGCTGGTCCACCGCACCGGCTGACCCGCACCCGGCCCTGACCTGCCGGGATCTCCGGGGCCCGGCCTTGTTGCACATCGCTTGCACGTACGCTGGTGCGGCAAGCGATGTGTCGTACGAGGACGGTGGGCTCACGGATGAGCGCGACGACGGTGGCGCCGGTACGGGCCGGATCCGGCGGATACGTACTGCGCACCGCCACCCCCGCCGACCTCGGCGGGGCGCGGGCCGTGATGCTCGACACCGTCTACCGCGACCTGCGGTCCGGCTACGTACCGCGCTGGCACGCCGACATCATCGATCCCGAGACCGCCTATCTGCGCCCGGACCGCTGCACCCTGCTGGTCGCCGAGTACGAGGGCGAGATCGTCGCCACCGGCGCGGTGCGCGACCGCGGGCCCCAGGCGCCGCCCAATCCGCGGTGGGTCGCGGACCGCTTCCCGTCCGGGACCACCGCCCAGCTCTGCCGGATCTATGTCGCCCCCGGCCACCGCAGGCGCGGGCTGGCCCGGCGGCTGGTGCGTGAGCTGTGCGACTTCGTCGCGGCGGCCGACGGGTACGAGGCGGTCTACCTGCACACCGACCCGGCCGTGCCGGGCGCCGAGCCGTTCTGGCGGTCGCTGGCGGACGAGGTGTGCGACGAGCGTGCGTTGCCGGGCGGCGGCCAGGGCATCGTCCACTTCGAACTGCCGATGCCGGTGCCCGCCACCCCCGCCCGCTAGATGACAATCGTTTTCATATAAGGTCACTGTCATGCCCTCGTCCCGACGCCGTCGCCCCGCGCTGCCCCTGACGCTCTCCGCGGCCGCCCTCCTCGTACCGCTCGCCACCGCCTGTTCGTCCGCCGACGGCCCGGGCGGCTCCGCGGACGGGCAGCGGCTCCGGGTCGTCATGGCCTTCCCGCCCGCCCAGGCCATGTCCCCGTACGGCGACGACGCCGTCACCCTCAGCCGCCTCGCCGTCATCGAGGGCCTCACCACCCTCGACAGGAACGGCGACGCCAAGCCCGCGCTCGCCACCTCCTGGAAGCGCGACGACGACCGCACCTGGACCTTCACGCTGCGCGACGCCGCCTTCCAGGACGGCAGGAAGGTCCGGTCCGCCGATGTCGCGCGCTCGCTGCGCGCCGCCGAGCAGGCGTCCCCCAAGCCCCGGGTCCTCAGCGACACCCGCCTCGACGTCACCACGCCGGACGCCGGGACCGTACGGATATCCACCCGGACCCCCGACCCGCTGCTGCCCCAGCGGCTGGCCAACCCGTCGCTCACGATCCTGTCCGAGGGCGCGTACAAGGGCGGCAGGGTGAACCCCGCCGGGCACGCCACCGGCCCCTTCACCCTGACGAAGGTGAACGGCGCGCTCAGCGCGACGCTCCGGCGCAACGACAGCTACTGGGGCGCCAGGGCCAAGGCGCCCGGTGTCGACGTGAAGTTCGTCGCCGACGGCACCGCGCGCGCCAACGCGCTGCGCACGAAGACCGTCGACGTCGCCGAGTACGTACCCATCTCCCAGGCGTCCCTCCTCGGCGACGGGCTCGTCCACGAATTCCCCTCCGCCCGCACCAACGGCCTCTCCCTCAACACCCGGCACGGCGTCTTCGCCGACCCGGCGATGCGCGCCGCCGCCCGTGAGGCCATCGACTCGGCCGCCCTGGTCAAGGGCGTCTACGAGGGCCGCGCCGACACGGCGAAGGGCCTCCTCGGCCCCGGCGTGCCCTGGGCCGCCGCCGGCCGCACCGCCCCCACGGACCGGGCGAAGGCGGCCGGCAGGGCGGAGGTCGCGAGGACGAAGCAGATCGTCCTCGCCACGTACACCAACCGGCCGGAGCTGCCCGAGGTCGCCACCGTCGTCCAGCAGCAGCTCACCGCCCGCGGCTTCACCGTCAAGCAGGTCGTGCGCGACTACGCCCAGCTGGAGGCCGACGCGCTGGCCGGCAAGTACGACGCCTTCATCCAGGCCCGCAACACCCTCCTGGACACCGCGGATCCGGTCTCCTACCTCGCGTCCGACTTCACCTGCGACGGCAGCTTCAACATCTCCCAGCTCTGCGACGAGCGGGCCGACGCCGCCGTGGACAAGGCCGCCGGCCTCGCCGGCACCGACGCCCGCCACCGCGCCGAGATGAACGCCGAGGCCCGCATCCTCGGCACCGACGCCCTTGTGCCGCTGCTCCACGAACGCTTCGTCCAGGGGTACGACGACAGCCGCGTCCACGGAGTCTCGCTCGACCCGATGGAACGCACCCTGATCACCGCCGACACTCGCGTCGGGTGACCGGGTGAAGCACCTGGCGGGGCGGCTCGGCACGCTCCTCGCGGTCCTCGCCGTCATCGGGCTGCTGCCCGCCCTCACCCGGACCGACCCGGCGCTCACGATCCTGCACGCCCGTTACGCCGACCGGCCGCCGACCCCCGAGACCCTCGACGCGATCCGTGCCGAGACCGGGCTCGACGGCGGGGCCGCGCACGTTCTCGGCGACTGGCTGGGCGGGCTCCTCCACGGCGACCTCGGCACCTCCTGGGTCTCCGGACAGCCCGTCGCCCCCGACGTGACGGCCGCGCTCGGCGTCTCCCTGACCCTGATGGGCCTCTCGCTCGCCGTCGCGCTGCTGCTGGCCGCCGCGCTCTGCGCGGGCACGCTGCGGCGCGGGGCGCGGCGCCGGATCGTCACCGCGCGGGCCGGGGTGAGCGCCGCCGTCCTCGCCGCGCTGCCGGAGTTCCTGCTCGCCGCCGTCCTGGCCGCCGTCGTCGCCGTACAGCTGGGCTGGCTCCCGGCGCTCGGCTGGGGGACGCCCGCACAGACGGTGCTGCCCGCGCTCGCCATGGGCGTTCCGGCGGGCGCCCTGCTCGGCCGGCTGCTGGACGACGCGCTGCCCGCCGCGTTCGCCGAACCGTGGGCGAGGGCCGCCGCCGCGGGCGGACTGCCCGGACGCCGCATCGTGCCCCACGCGCTGCGCCGCACCCTGCCCGGACTGCTGCCGCAGCTCGGCCTGGTCGTGGTCGGTCTCACCGGCGGCGCCGTCGCCGTCGAGACGCTGTACGCCGTGCCGGGGCTCGGCGGTACGGCGCTGGCCGCGGCTCTCGCGCAGGACCTCCCGGTGCTCCAGGCGTGCGTACTGTTCCTGCTGCTCCTGGGCGTCGTCGCGGGCGTCGCGGCCCGCCTGGCCGGCCGCGCCCTGCTCGGGCCCGCCCTGTCCGACGGGGCCCTCCCGGCCCTGGTGCCCCCGGTCCTGCCCGCCCGCCGGCTGCTCGCCGCCGGGGCGATGGTGCTCGCCGCGCTCTTCGTGGCCGTGGCCGTCGCCGGGCTGCTGCGCGACCCGTTGCACGTCGACGCCGCGGCCCGCCTCGCCGGCCCGTCCGCCGCGCATCCCTTCGGCACGGACTCGCTCGGCCGTGACGTGCTGGCCCGCCTCGGCCACGGAGCGGCCCGCACGGTGCTGACCGCGATCGCCGTCTCCGCCGTGACGCTGCTGCTCGGCCTGGTCCTGGGAGCGGTACGGGCCGGAGCGCTCACCGAGACCGCGAACGCGCTGCCGACGATCCTGTGCGGCCTGGTCGTCGCGGGCATCGCGGGCCCCGGCCCGCTGGGCGCCGCGGTCGCCGTGGCGGCCGTCGCCTGGGCGCCGCTCGCCGCGCACACCTCGGCCCTCTACGCGCAGGAGCGCGCCGCACCGCACATCGCGGCGGCCCGTTCGATGGGCGCCGGGCGGTGGCACCTGGCCCGGCGCCACCTGCTGCCCGCCGTCGTGCCCCCGGTCCTGCGCCACGCGGTGCTGCGGATCCCGGCGATCGCGCTGGCCCTCGCCTCGCTCGGCTTCCTCGGCCTGGGTGCCCAGGCACCGGCGCCGGAGTGGGGCCGGATGCTCTCGGAGAACATGCCGTACGCGGAACGGGCCCCCGGGTCGGTGCTGGCCCCCGCCGCCGCGCTCGCCGCCCTGGGCGCACTGGCCGTCCTCACGGCGGCAGCGGTACGGGGACGGGCCCGGGGCCGGGCAGGCGCGGCTTGAACGGGCATACCGGGGCGGAACCGCGTACCGGGACGGGCATGGGCGGGCGTACCGGGACGGGACCGCGTACCGCAACGGAACGCCTCTGGGCACGGCCCCACCACCACCCCCGTACGCCCGAGGACGCACGACGGACCGGTCCGGGGCCGTGCAGGGGAGTCCCCGCAGGACGACGAACGGGTACCCGGGTTCTCCCGCGTACCCGCGGAACGTTCGTCGTCCGAGGAGACGCCCCGGAGGGGCCCCGGACCACCCCGCCGAAGCCGCCGGCGGGGGTGACCCCGTGAGCCCCGCCGAAGCCGCCGGCGGGGGTGACCCCGTGAGCCCCGCCGAAGCCGCCGGCCGGGGTGACCCCGTGAGCCCCGCCGAAGCCGCCGGCCGGGGTGACCCCGTGACCTCCGCCGCAGCCACCCCCGGGGCCGCCACGAGGACCACGCCCTACCTGCGCCTCCTCACCGCCACCCAGTTCGCCTTCAACGTCGGCTTCTACGCCGTGCTGCCCTACCTCGCGACCCATCTCGGCACCGGCCTCGGCATGGCCGGATGGCTCGTCGGGCTCGTGCTCGGCCTGCGTACGTTCAGCCAGCAGGGGCTCTTCGTCGTGGGCGGCGCCCTCACCGACCGGTACGGGCCCCGGCCCGTCGTCCTCGTCGGCTGCGCCCTGCGGATCGCCGGCTTCGGGTGGCTGGCCTTCGCCGGGTCCACCGTGGGCGTCATCGGCGCGGTGGTCCTCATCGGGTTCGCTGCCGCGCTGTTCTCGCCCGCCGTGGAGTCCGAGACCGCCCGCGAGTCCGTCCGGTACGAGCGGGACACCGGAACCCCGCGCGCCCAGGTGCTGGCCGTGTTCTCCGCCGCCGGACAGGCGGGCGCCTTCGTCGGGCCGCTGCTCGGTTCGCTGCTCCTGCTGCTCGGCGCCGGATTCCGGGCGGCCTGCCTGGCCGGTGCGCTGGTCTTCGCCGGGGTGCTCGCCGGACACGCCCGGCTGATGCCGCGCCGGACTCCCGTCACCCGGACGGCCGAGCCCCGGCAGTCCGTTCGCGAGGTGTTCGGCAACCGGCCCTTCCTCCTGCTCTGCCTCGCGTACAGCAGCTATCTGATCGCGTACAACCAGCTCTACCTCTCGCTGCCGGCCGAGGTGGCGGACGCCACCGGCGGCCAGACGGCCCTCGGCTGGCTGTTCGCGCTCTCCTCGCTCCTCGTCGTCTGCGCCCAACTCCCCCTGACCCGCTGGTCCGCCCGCCGCGTCGCCCCGCGCACCGCGCTCGTCACCGGCCTCGGGATCGTCGCCGCCGGGTTCGCCGCCGTGCCGCTCGCCCCCGGCGGCCCCGCCGGACTGCTGCCCGGCGCCGCCCTCGTCGTGCTGCTCACCCTCGGCCAGATGCTGCTGGTCCCGGCCGCGCGCGGCCTCGTACCGGATCTCGTCGACGACCGGCGGCTCGGGCTTGCCACCGGGGCGCTCTCCTCGGTCTCCGGGCTCGCCGTGCTCGGCGGCAGCGCCGCCACCGGGGCACTGCTCCAGGCGCCGGACCCGGTCCGGTGGGCGGCGCTCGCCGCCGTGCCGCTGGCGGGTGCGGCGCTCGCCCTGACCCTTCCGGTGGGCGGGAACGGGAAGCGGTGGCGCCGGGCCGGGGTTGGGGATTCGTAGAGGCACCACCGAACCCACTGGAGGACGTACGCCATGCCCGCCGCACTCCCCGCAGAACTCAAGGCGCTTCTCGACACCCCCGTCTTCGTCACCGTCGCCACCGTCCAGCCCGACGGCAGCCCCCAGGTCTCCCCGGTCTGGGTGAAGCGCGACGGCGACGACCTGCTCGTCTCTACGTCGGTCGGCCGCCGCAAGGAGCAGAACCTGCGCCGTGACCCGCGGGTCTCCGTCGTCGTGCAGCCCTTCGACGCCCCGTACACGTACGCCGAGATCCGCGGCACCGCCACCCTGACCACCGAGGGCGGCGACGAGCTCATGGACGAGCTGTCCGTGAAGTACACCGGCAAGAAGTTCGCGGAGTTCAACCCCTCCGTCGACGACGCCGAGCGCGTGGTCGTCCGGATCACCCCGCGCAAGGTCGTCGGGCGCGTCTGAAAACACCCCCTCGGAGGACCCCTCGACGCAGGCGGAAGCGCCCCGCTGTAACAAAGTTGTCCCCGCGATCCCCAAGGGGTCGCGGGGCACTGGTGCGCGCCCACTACCCTTGAGGCGTGACTATTCGCCTGTACGACACCAGCGCCCGGCAGATCCGTGACTTCGTACCGCTCACAGCGGGCTGTGTCTCGATCTACCTCTGTGGCGCGACCGTCCAGGCCGCCCCGCACATCGGGCACATCCGGTCCGGGCTGAACTTCGACATCATGCGCCGCTGGTTCCAGTACCGCGGCTACGACGTCACCTTCGTCCGGAACGTCACCGACATCGACGACAAGATCATCGCGAAGTCGGCGGAGCAGGGCCGCCCGTGGTGGGCCATCGGCTACGAGAACGAGCGGGCGTTCAACGCCGGCTACGACGCGCTCGGCTGCCTCCCGGTCACCTACGAGCCCCGCGCCACCGGCCACGTCCCCGAGATGATCGAGATGATGCGGGGCCTGATCGAACGCGGTCACGCCTACGCGGCCGACGGCAATGTGTACTTCGACGTGCGCTCGTTCCCCGGCTACCTGGAGCTCTCCAACCAGGACCTGGACGATCTGCGCCAGCCCTCCGGCGACGGCGAGACCGGCAAGCGCGACCAGCGCGACTTCGCCATGTGGAAGGCGACCAGGCCGG
Source organism: Streptomyces sp. CLV115 (assembly GCF_038448545.1). Taxonomy (NCBI): domain Bacteria; kingdom Bacillati; phylum Actinomycetota; class Actinomycetes; order Kitasatosporales; family Streptomycetaceae; genus Streptomyces; species Streptomyces sp. CLV115. The sequence continues at coordinate 2,424 of NZ_JBCEWQ010000209.1, read as the reverse complement.
GCGAGCCCAGCTGGGAGACCCCGTGGGGCCGCGGCCGCCCCGGCTGGCACCTGGAGTGCTCCGCCATGGCGCACAAGTACCTCGGCACCGCCTTCGACATCCACGGCGGCGGCATCGACCTGATCTTCCCGCACCACGAGAACGAGATCGTCCAGGCCAAGGCGTACGGCGACGAGTTCGCGAAGTACTGGGTGCACAACGGCTGGGTCACCATGTCCGGCGAGAAGATGTCGAAGTCGCTGGGCAACTCGGTGCTGGTCAGCGAGATGGTCAAGGCGTGGCGTCCGATCGTGCTGCGCTACTACCTCGGCACCCCGCACTACCGGTCGATGATCGAGTACAGCGAGGAGGCCCTGCGCGAGGCCGAGTCGGCGTTCGCGCGGATCGAGGGCTTCGTCCAGCGCGTCACCGAGAAGGCGGGCGAGACGGTCGAGCCCGCCACCGAGGTGCCGCCGGCCTTCGCCGAGGCGATGGACGACGACCTGGGCGTCCCGCAGGCGCTCGCGATCGTCCACACCACGGTCCGGCAGGGCAATTCCGCACTGGCCGCCGACGACAAGGAAGCCGCCGTCGCCCGGCTCGCCGAGGTCCGCGCGATGCTCGGCGTCCTCGGCCTCGACCCGCTCGACGAGCACTGGGCGGGCGAGAGCGACCGCGGCGACGATCTGCACGGGGTCGTCGACACGCTCGTACGCCTCGTCCTCGACCAGCGCCAGTCGGCCCGCGAGCGCAAGGACTGGCCCGCCGCCGACGCCATCCGCGACCAGCTCAACCAGTCCGGACTCGTCATCGAGGACAGCCCCACCGGACCACGGTGGACACTCGGCCCGCGCCAGTAGTCCCCACCATGTGCCGCCCGGCGTTCCGGGCGGCACACTTCACTTACGTACGCATGTCTGAGAAGCAACGAAACAGGTAGGTCATGGCCGGGAACAGCCAGCGCAGGAACCGCCGCACGTCCAACAAGAAGGGCATGCAGGTCGGCAGCGGCGGGCAGCGGCGCCGTGGCCTCGAAGGCAAGGGCCCGACGCCGCCCGCCGAGGCCCGCAAGAAGCACAAGAAGAACCGCATCGCGACCGCCAGGGCCAAGCAGGCCGCCAACCGCCGCCCCGCCCCCCGGCGCGGCGGCGTCAAGGGCACGTCCGAGATGGTCGTCGGCCGCAACCCGGTCTACGAGGCCCTGCGCGACGGCGTCCCGGCGACGACCCTGTACGTCCAGCAGTACATCGACAACGACGAGCGGGTCCGCGAGGCGCTCCAGCTGGCCGGCGCGCGCGGCAACATCAACCTGATGGAGGCCCCGCGCCCCGAGCTGGACCGGATGACGAACGGCCTGAACCACCAGGGCCTCGTCCTCCAGGTCCCGCCGTACGAGTACGCGCACCCCGAGGACCTCACCGCCGCCGCGTACGACAACGGCGAGGACCCGCTGATCGTGGCCCTCGACGGCGTCACCGACCCGCGCAACCTGGGTGCGATCGTCCGTTCCGTCTCCGCGTTCGGCGGTCACGGCGTGGTCGTGCCCGAGCGGCGTGCGGCCGGGATGACGGCGGGCGCCTGGAAGTCCTCGGCCGGTACGGCCGCCCGTACGCCGGTCTCCCGGGTGACCAACCTGACCCGGGCGCTGGAGGGCTACCAGAAGGCCGGCCTGACGGTCGTCGGCCTGGCCGCCGACGGCGAGCACACCGTCGAGGACCTGGCGGAGCTCGCCGGGCCCGTCGTCATCGTCATCGGCAGCGAGGGCAAGGGCCTCGGCCGTCTGGTCGGCGAGACCTGCGACTACCGGGTCCGCATCTCGATGCCGGGCGGCGCGGAGTCGCTGAACGCGGGTGTCGCGGCCGGGATCGTGCTGTACGAGGTCGCGCGGCGCCGGGCCTGAAAGTCCACCCGGCCGGGGGGCGGCCGAGTGGATCCTCCCCCCGCCGGGGCCCATTGACGGGCCTCGGACACATCGGGCCCGTCAAGGCAGTGTCCTAAACACAGATCACTCGGTTAGATGAGTGTGGACACCAGAACGCCTCGGTTCGACGAACAACCCGCCCTGAGCATGACCAAGGTGGACTGCGACCCTGCGCAGGTCATCGTCAACCACGCCAGCTTCCGGGTGCAGCTCGCACCGGGCCAGCGCCCGCGGCTGCGCGGTCTGGCCCCCGCCGGCGCGCCCAGGATCCCCGCCATGAGCGGCGCAGGAGCGGCCCGCGGCAGGCGCTCGCCCGTCGTGTGGAGCGGCAGGTCCGCCCCCGGCGACCCCGGCGCCACCGGGCTCCTCCAGGCCGTGCGGAACTCCACCGCGGGCCGCCCGGCCCCGGCCGGGTACGACGCGTACGACCCCTACGCGGCCCCGGCGCGCGACGGCGGACCCGGCACGGTCGGCACCCAGGTCATCGACCTTCTCGAAGAGACCCAGCCCACCCCCGTCGTCAC
>NZ_JBCEWQ010000208.1:0-12710 GCF_038448545.1 Streptomyces sp. CLV115 | reverse complement strand
GCCCCTGCCCCTGCCTGTGCTACTGCCGCTGCCGCTGCCGCTGCCGCTGCCTTTGCCACTGCCCCTGGCCCTGCTCAGCCACGCGAGGGCAGCCGCGCGCCCGTCCCCACCAGTCCTGCCAGTCCTGCCAGTCCTGCCAGGCCCGCCCTTCCCGTCGGTCCCACCAGGCCTGCCCGTCCCGTCAGTCCCGTCAGTCCCGCTCATTGCGTCGCCCCCACCGTGTCCTCGGCCATTGCCGCCGCCTCCGCGTGAAGCGTCAGGGACAGCGGGCCCGGCCCCGGTATCGGCGCCGCCACCCGTACCCTCCACAGCTCCCCGGTCCGATCCATCTCGACCTCGGCCCCGCCGGGTGCCGCCGAACGAGTCACCTCCAGCACCTGCGCCTCCGGCTCGGAGCGGGCTGCCGCCCTCGCCCCGGCCCTCGCCGCGTCCACGCACCGGATCTGGGCGGAGGCGGCCATCAGCGCCCAGACCAGCGCCAGGGCGAAGATCGCCAGCACCGGTACCGCCATGGCCGCTTCCGCGGTCACCGCGCCGCGATCCGACGCTCGGGCGCCCGGTCCCCCGTCCGCGGTGCGGAAACGGCCTCCGGCGCGCGCTCCGGGAAGACCGCTCTCAGAACTTCGCATCGAGCGCGTCCTTCAGCAGCGACTGCAATGCGGACATGACCGGCTGGCTGGTGACCACCTTGTAGAGCACCGCCGCGAACGCACAGGCCGCGATCGTCCCCACCGCGTATTCGGACGTCGTCATTCCACTGTCCTGCCGGACCCGACGCGCCATGCCCCGCACCCAGGTCCTGATTCGCTGCACCATTCCGACCCCCGCCATTTCTTAATTCATACTGAATGGATATTTACTTTCCTGTTTCGGTCATACGGTCTGAAGCAGTCCTGTCGCCAGACCGATCACCACAGGTGCCACTCCGACCGCCAGGAAGGCGGGCAGAAAGCAGAGCCCGACCGGACCGGTGATCAGCACGCCTGCCCGCTGGGCGCGGGCCACGGCAGCACTCGCGCGTTCGGCCCGCATCGCCTCGGCCAGCCGAGCGACCGGCTCCGCCGCCGGAGCCCCGGTCGACCCCGCCCGCTCCAGGCACCGGGCCAGCGCACTCGCGCCCGGTATCTCTCCGAACCGCCCCCAGGCCGCCGCAGGTTCGCCACCTAGACGGATCTCCGCGGCCGTGCGTGCCAGACACCTGCCGACCGGTCCGCCGACCGACTCCCCCACCGCCTCGGCCGCCTCCCGGGGCCCGGCTCCTGCGGAGATACAGGCCGCCAACAGATCGGCCGCCAACGGGAGCCGGCGTGCGGCCTCCGCCATCTCCGCGAGCCCTGCCCCTGGTTCGGGCCGGTTTCGGTCCCGCTGCCACCGCCGGGCGCCGTACGCCCCCACCAGCCCCGCCACGAACCCCGGCAGACCGCCGACCAGGACAAAACCCACCGCGACGACGCCGAGCGGCGCGATCCACTCCTTCACCCGGACACCGAACGCCGTACGTCCGCGCCCTCCCCTGCGCCCACTCCGGCGTTCCGGCCCGCCCATCGCCAGCAGTGCCGCGCCCCGGCGGCGTACCGCCCGCCTGTGTCGGAGCCCCGCCAGGGCAAGAGCCGGACAAACGACCGCGCTCAGCACCGCGCACACTGCCGCCATCCGATGAGCGGCTTCGCCGACGACTCCGCTCATGCCGCTTCCCCCGCCCGCACGATCCGGGCCGCCCAGCAGAGCCCGGCCGCCTCCAGCAGCCCGCCCGTCACCAGACAGGCCAGCCCGGCCGGGGTGTGCAGCAGCACCCGCAGCGGATCGGCCCCGAGCGCCGCGCCCAGCCCCAGGCCCACCACCGGAAGCAGCGCCAACACGGTCACCGTCGACCAGGCGCCCGCCAGTTGGGCCCGCAACTCCTCCCGTCTGCGCCACTCGGCCCGCAACGCGCCCTCCAGGCGGTCCAGACCCGCCGCCAGCCCGGCACCGCCGTCGACCGCAACCCGCCAGCAGGCCGCCACTCCGGCGAGCCCGTCCAGCCCCGGCTCCCGCGCCGCCTGCGTCAGCGCCCCCGGCACATCGCCCCCGAACCTCGCCGCGGCAACCACGCCGGCCTCGGCCGCCCCCATCACCCCGGTGCCACGCAGCGCCACCAGCAACGCCTGCCCGGGTTCATGTCCGGCCCGCAGCTCACCCACGACCGCACCGCACAGCGCCACCACCCCGGCCGCCCGTCGCTCCCGCTCCTTGCCCAGAGCCCGCCCGCACAGCCACCTCCGCACCAGCGGCACGGCCAACGCCCCGGCCGGCAGCGGCAGCACCGACTCCCCCAGCACGGCGACGAGCAGTGCCACCGGGACACAGAGCCACTCCCGCCGCTCCGCCGACCACTTCCGCAGCCACGTCCCGGCCCGCTCCCAGCACGCCCGCAGCGACGGCCGGACAGCCTCGTCGACGAACAGCACCCGGGCCCTCCGCCGCCCGTGGTCCTGCGCCACAGCCAGCCAGGCCGCCACCCCGGCACACAGGGCCACCGCACAACCCGCGCCGGCCGACAGCCCCATCGGCCCACCACCGGTCACAGCGCACCCCCGATCAGCGACCGCAGCCGCTCCCAGCCCCGCTCCCGTACGAATCCATCGGCGCCCCAGCGCAGCGCGGGTACGGTCACCACCAGCCCTGCCGCGTCCCGCTCCAGAACCTGCACCTCGGCGATCCGCCGCTGCCCGGCCCGGTCCCGTACGAGATGGACCACCACCGACAGCGCGGCCGCCAACTGGCTGTGCAACGCGGTCCGATCGAGCCCCGCCGCCGTCCCCAGAGCCTCAAGGCGGGCCGGTACGTGCTCGGCCGCGTTGGCGTGAACCGTCCCGCACCCGCCCTCATGGCCGGTGTTCAGCGCGGCCAGCAACTCGGTGACCTCGGCGCCGCGCACTTCTCCGACCACCAGCCGGTCGGGCCGCATCCGCAGCGCCTGCCGCACCAGGTCCCGGAGGGTCACCCGGCCCGCACCCTCCTGGTTGGCAGGACGCGACTCCAGGCGCACCACATGCGGATGGTCCGGCCGTAACTCCGCCGAGTCCTCGGCGAGCACGATGCGTTCCCGCTCCCCGACCGCACCCAGCAGACTCGACAGAAGCGTCGTCTTCCCGGCCCCCGTGCCTCCGCTGATCAGGTACGAGACCCGGGCCTCCACCAGAGCCCGGAGCACCCGGTCACCGCCCGGTGGCACCGTCCCCGCGGTGACCAGCTCCGCCAGTGAGAAGGCCCTGGGCCGAACCACCCGCAGCGACAGGCACGTCGAGCCGACCGACACCGGGGGCAGCACGGCATGCATTCGGGTGCCGTCCGGCAGCCTCGCGTCCACCCAGGGGCGGGCGTCGTCCAGCCGCCGCCCCGCCACGGCAGCCAGCCGCTGCGCCAGCCTGCGCACCGCGGCGGCGTCCGTGAAGGTCACCCCGGTGAGTTCGAGGCCCCCGCCCCGGTCCACCCACACCCGGTCCGGTGCGGAGACCAGCACATCCGTGACCTCCGGATCGGCGAGCAGGGGCTCCAGGACTCCGGTCCCGACCAGCTCGCCGCGCAACTCGTCGGCCGCACCGAGCACTTCGGCGTCCCCGAGGAGCCGCCCCTGGGCCCGCAGCGCGGCCGCGACCCCGGCCGGTGTCGGAGCGGTGCCGCTCTGCGCGAGCCGCTGCCGTACGGCGTCGAGCAGCGTCTCCGTCATGACGCACCCCCACCGGCGCGTCCCCCCGCGCCCTCCGGGGCGAGCGCCCGCTCCCAGAACGCCGCGCAGAACCTGGCCAGCGGACCGCGCGCGCTGCCGCCCGGGGGCGCACCGTCGTCCTGAGCGGTCAGCAGCCCGGCTTCGAGCGGGAGTTCACCGGCGAGCGGGAGCCCCAGTGCCTGTGCCACCCATCGCTCGTCGAGGCCCGCCGCGTACGGCCCGCGGGGCACCACTCGCAGGTCGTCCAGGATCATTCCGGCCATCGACGCGACCCGCTTGGCCGCCGCGACCGCGCGGAGCTCCCCCGGCACCACCAGCAGCCCGAGGTCCAGCTGCGCAAGCGCCTCGGCCACCGATTCGTCGACCCTGCGCGGCAGATCGACGACCACCACCCCTCCGAGCCTGCGGGCGGCGGCCAGCACGGCCTGCATGGCCTGCGGCGGGATGACCACCCAGTCGTCTCGGCCCCAGCTGAGCACCCGCAGTCCGTGCAGTGCCGGCAGCGACTCCTCCAGCGCACCCCCGCCGACCCGCCCCTTGGAGTGGGCGAAATCCGGCCATCGCATTCCCTCGGCCCGTTCGCCCCCGAGCAGCACGTCGATGCCCCCGCCGAGCGGGTCGCCGTCGATCAGCATGGTCCGCCGCCCGGCCCTGGCCGCCGTCACCGCGAGGGCACAGGCCAGCGTGGACGCGCCCGAGCCACCCCGGCCGCCGATCACTCCCACGGTGAGAGCCGGCCGGCCCACCCCCTCCGCCGCATTGGCGATCTGGTCGACGAGCCAGCCCTCCGCATCGGGCAGCCTCAACACATGTTCGGCCCCGATCTCCACGGCCCGGCGCCAGACGTCCGGTGCGTCCTGGTCCCGGCCGACGAGCATCACGCCCCGCCTGCGCACCGCCCCTCGGCATCGCCGGGCCGCATCGTCGCCCACGAGAACCATCGGCGCCTGTTCCCAGGTGCCTCTGCTTTCGGGCGGCGAGTGATGAACTTCCGGCTCCGCTCCGGCGGCGGCACACAGCCGCAGCAGATCGTCGAGCAGTTCCACATCCTCGGTCACGATCAGCGGTCCGCCCCGCCGCCCTCCGGCGGCGGGGAGAGGATCCCGCGCGATGGACTCGGCCACGATCTCCACCCCCTTCTCACTGCACCTTCATCGCGGTTCGCGGTGATCTCGGAGTGTTCCGGGATCGGCGATTCCACAACCCGCGGACTTCGCGGCTGGAATCACCGTGCAGCGCTTCGGAAAATCGTGTGGATCTTGCTCAAAAACTGTGGACAACTCCACCGTTGTGAATAACTCCGTCGCTCATACCGGCGACTTCCGGAGTGCAGTACTTCCGCTACGCACCGTGACGAGTCATGGTGGTGAGGGACGGACCGAGAAGCGGGCCGTCACGACCGAAATGGAGGCGGAATGCTTGATTCCGAACGACAGAAACGTGTCCGGACATGCGACGACCCCCGCCGGGGGGGAGAGCGGGGGTCGTCCCCACGGCCGACTCGGGGGGGGAGGAGCCGGACCGGGTTAGCACGGTCGCGAACGATCCGTGACTTCCATGGTGTACCCGAGAGCCTTCTCAGGCAAACCCACGCGCCAGAGTTTACGCCGAATGGTGTCCGCCTATGCTCTGCCTTGTGGAAAACCGCTTCTTGCCGCGCACAGCCGCCTTCTTTGACCTGGACAAGACGGTCATTGCGAAGTCTTCGACGCTGACCTTCAGCAAGTCCTTCTACCAAGGCGGACTGATCAACCGCCGCGCTGTACTGCGCACCGCGTACGCACAGTTCGTGTTCCTTGCCGGGGGCGCAGATCACGATCAGATGGAGCGGATGCGGGAATATCTCTCCGCACTCTGCAAGGGCTGGAACGTCCAGCAAGTGAAGGAAATCGTCGCCGAGACCCTGCACGAGCTGATCGACCCCATCATCTACGACGAAGCGGCGACGCTCATCGAGGAGCATCACACCGCCGGGCGCGATGTGGTGATCGTCTCGACCTCGGGCGCCGAGGTCGTCGAGCCGATCGGCGAGCTGCTCGGTGCCGACCGGGTCGTCGCCACCCGAATGGTCGTCGGTGACGACGGCTGTTTCACCGGTGAAGTCGAGTACTACGCCTACGGGCCGACGAAGGCCGAGGCGATCAGGGCCCTCGCGGTGTCGGAGGGGTACGACCTCTCACGCTGCTACGCCTACAGCGACTCCGCCACGGATGTACCGATGCTGGAGTCGGTCGGCCATCCGCACGCGGTCAATCCGGATCGCGCCCTGCGGCGCGAGGCGACCGTCCGAGAGTGGCCGGTTCTCGTCTTCGACCGGCCGGTCCGGCTCAAGCAGCGACTGCCCGCGCTCTCACTGCCGCCCCGTCCGGCACTGGTCGCTGCGGCAGCAGTGGGAGCGGCGGCCGTCACGGCGGGACTGGTCTGGTACAGCTCGCGCCGCCGCGCCGCGGCCTCCGCCTGACGCACCCCCGGGCAGGGGTACGGAGCCCTCCGACTCGGCGGTCGGCGCGAAATATCCAACTCGCCCGTAATTGAACCCAAAAGTAAAGAAGTCGGGCCAGCACTACCGCTCACCCCGGCTCTGGAGTACAAATGACTCAACGGCCCGCGAGACCAAGGACATCCGAGAGGATTACCTGTAACGCAGAGACGGCCCCACGGACCGAGCATGAAAACCGAGCACCCACGCGACGTCGACCCGTCGATTACGGGCCAGCCGCACCAGGGAACGGGCAAAGCATCCCGACCTGATGGGCATATATCGAGGACGCATGGTAACTGGGTAGACATGCCAGCGGCGGTACCGAGAACGGTACCGCCGCAACCCTTTTCCCGGGCAGTGATGCCGATCGGCCGACGGAGCCGATCGGCCGGTGAAGCCGATGCGGTGGGCCAATGCGGTAAGCCGGGGCGATAAGTCGACTTGGCGAAGACATTCGTGAAGTTACCGGGATGAAGTTACCCAGCTGGATTTATCTCGACGCGCATCGCGAAAGCGGCGCCGGCGGACTCGAAACCGGCGCCCGATCAGATCGCGGCCCGGGCCGCGATCCGGCCGCTTCCCATTGACCGGCTTCCGCGCGAACGCGTTTCTACGCGGCGCCGCGCTGCAGCGCCTCGCACACCGCCGTCGACTCCCTGACACCCAGCTCCACGGAGCGTCCGCAGTGCGCGATCCAGGCCGCCATCCCCTCCGGCGTCCCCGACAGATAGCCCTCGAACGCCGCGACGTACGCCGCCCGCCCCTGCTCGGCATGCCCCACCTCGGCGGGGCAGATCGACTTGGGGTCGAGCCCGCTCCCGATCAGCACGATCCGCTCGGCGGTCCGCGCGACGAGGCCGTTGTACGACCCGAAGGGGCGCAGGGCCAGCAGTTCGCCGTGCACGACCGCCGAGGTCACCAGCGCGGGCGCCGAGGTGCCGGAAAGAATCAGCCCGGAAAGCCCCTCCAGGCGCCCTGCCACCTCGTCGGCGTCCGGCAGCGGCGCCTCGACCAGCGGCTCGTCCACCGGCTCGCCCGCCAGCCTCGGCCGCCCGACGGCGTCGTCGGGTGCCGCCCCGCCGGCCGCGACCAGATGCAGCCGCGCCAGCACCCGCAGCGGTGACTGCCGCCAGATGGAGAGCAGTTGACCCGCTTCGGCGGTCAGCCGCAGGGCCGCCCCGATCACGTGCGCCTCGCCGTCACCGCTGAAGTCGGTACGCCGGCGCACCTCCTCCAGGCTCCAGTCGGCGCCCGACAGCGCCGCCGAACCACGGGCACCGCGAAGTGCCGCTTCCGCGGTGACCTCATTGCTGCGGCGCCGCATGACGCGGTGACCGTAGACCCGGTCGACGGCCTTGCGTACGGAGTCCACCGCGTCGGCGACCCCGGGCAGGGCGCCCAGGGCGGCGAGCGGGTCAGGGGCAGTCGTACTCATAGGTAATGAGGCTACGCGTCCGCGGCGCCGATACCGCCCGGGAGTGGCCTTCTTCACGAAGTGTGACAGCAGACCGCGATCGCACCGCTACCCTAGGTGAACATGAAGATCGCTTTCGTAGGGAAGGGCGGCAGCGGCAAGACCACGCTGTCCTCGCTCTTCATCCGCCACCTCGCAGCCAATGAAGCCCATGTCGTCGCGGTGGACGCCGACATCAACCAGCACCTCGGGGCCGCGCTCGGCCTGGACGACCAGGAGGCCTCCGCGCTGCCCGCCATGGGAGCGCATCTGCCTCTGATCAAGGAGTATCTGCGCGGCAGCAATCCCCGCATCGCCTCCGGCGACACGATGATCAAGACGACTCCGCCGGGCGAGGGATCGCGGCTGCTGCGGGTCGTCGAGGACAACCCGATCTACGACGCGTGCGCACGCACGGTCCGGCTCGACGACGGGGAGATCCGGCTGATGGCCACCGGCCCGTTCACCGAGTCGGATCTGGGCGTGGCCTGCTACCACTCCAAGGTCGGCGCGGTCGAACTCTGTCTGAACCATCTCGTCGACGGTCCCGACGACTATGTCGTCGTCGACATGACAGCGGGTTCGGACTCCTTCGCTTCGGGGATGTTCACCCGCTTCGACATGACATTTCTGGTCGCGGAGCCGACGCGCAAGGGTGTCTCGGTCTACCGCCAGTACAAGGAGTACGCGCGGGACTTCGGAGTCGCCCTGAAGGTCGTCGGCAACAAGGTGCAGGGCGAGGACGACCTGGAGTTCCTGCGTGCCGAGGTGGGCGACGACCTGCTGGTCAGCGTCGGGCACTCCGACTGGGTGCGCTCGATGGAGAAGGGCCGCCCCGCTCGCTTCGAGCTGCTGGAGGCGGACAACCGGATGGCGTTGCAGGCACTGCAGAACGCCGCCGAGGACTCCTACGAGCAGCGGGACTGGCAGCGCTACACGCAGCAGATGGTTCATTTCCATCTGAAGAACGCGGAGAGCTGGGGCAATGAGAAGACGGGCGCCGATCTGGCCGCCCAGGTCGACCCCGCCTTCGTTCTCGATGAGCGGTACGTGCAGGACGGCGCCGCTCAGCCCGCCTGAACCCCGGCACCCCGCCGGGCCGTCGGCGCCGCCGGACGGACTCGCTCCGCCCGACGGGAGCCGTCGCGTCCCCGAGCGCCGGACAGGATCGGGCCCCCGACCCGTCCGGCGCTCGACGCACGGCCCCGCTGCCCGTCCGGTCCGGCGCATGGCGTGCCGGCCACGCCGGAAGTCCGCACGGCTCAGCGGCCGGGCTTGTCCCCGCCGGGCCCCACGTGGGCCTTGTCGGCGCCCGTGGTCCGGTCGGTGCCGGAAGTTTCCGCTCCGTCGAGGAACGCGGTCCATCCCTTTTCGGGCGCCTGGCCGACATCGAGCGTGCCGAGTTTCGCCAGCGTCGCCGGGTCCTGGGCGTCCAGCCAGTCGGCCAGTTGCCGGAAGGAGACGCAGCGGACGCCCTCCTTGGTGCAGACCGTCGCGATGGTTTCCTCGACGGCACGCATGTAGGTACCGCCGTTCCAGGACTCGAAGTGGTTGCCGATGATCAGCGGGGCGCGGTTTCCGTCGTACGAGCGGTCGAAGGCCTGGAGCAGGCCGTCACGCATCTGGTTGCCCCAGTACTCGTGCATGTCCGGGTCGCCCTGCGTCGTCGTACCGGACTGGTTGAACATGAAGTTGTAGTCCATCGACAGGGTCTCGAACTCACGGCCCGGCACGGGCACGAGCTGCATCGAGAGGTCCCAGACACCGTCCTTCTTCTTCGGCCAGACCTGGTTGTTGACCCCGCTGGAGTCGTAGCGGAAGCCCATCGTCCGTGCCGCTGCAACCATGTTCTTCTGCCCTTCCAGGCAGGGGGTGCGGCCGCCGATGAGTTCCTTGTCGTAGTCGAAGGGGAGCGGCTTCTCCTCTTCGAGGCCCGGGTCGTTGGTCTTCCAGTTCTTCACGAAGGACTTGGCCTGGCTGATCTCGGTCTTCCACTGGTCGACGGACCAGGTCCCGACGCCGCCCTCGGGGCCGCAGAAGTGCCCGTTGAAGTGGGTGCCGATCTCGTCTCCGTCCTCCCAGGCCCCGCGCACCTGGGTGATGGTGTCCCGGATTCCCTCGGTGTCGTTGAAGCCGATGTCGGAGCTGCCGGCGTTGTGCTTCGGCGGGTCGTAGAGCTCCCGCTTGTCCTCCGGCAGCATGTACACGCCGCTGAGGAAGTACGTCATGTTCGCGTGGTACTTCTTGCCGACCTCACGGAAGTGCGAGAACAGCTTCTGGCTGTCCTCACCTGCGCCGTCCCACGAGAACACCACGAACTGCGGGGGCTTCCGACCCGGCGCCAGACGCTTGGCCACGGGCTGCTTCGGCTGGCTGCCGGTGAACGCGGTGGACCCGTCGCCGATGAGCCGGAGGACACTGCCGGGCGCGGCGGGGGCCTTGGGAGCCTCAGGGGCCTTCTTCTTCGGGGCGGGCGCCTTCTTCGCCGCCCCCGGACCGGCGGCACCGGCATCTCCGCCGGAATCGGATGAGCACCCGGCCACTCCTGCGGTCAGCGCGACGGCCACGAACCCCAGGGCGACCCGCCCGACGGCGGCCCTCGTCGCAACGGCCTTCGTCACGGCTGCCTTCGTCGCGACGGTCTTCGTCGCGATCGCCTTCTCCACGACTGCCCTCGTCGCGACGACCTTCTTCGTAACGGCTCTCTTCGCGGCGACTCTCCTCGTGGCAGTCATCATCCGCCCACCTCTTCCCTGCAGGTAATTTGCGTCGAAGTGCCGACACGGAGCGGTCAAGTTCGCACGCAGTCGGTCGAGGTCGATACGACATACCGAATGAAAAGATGCTTATTCACTTCAATGGGTGATCGAGTGGCCCATTTGATCGCAAGTATGGACGCATCTCTTTACTCTCCATTACGATCTGTTTACTGAGAGTTGAGAAATCCCGCCGCTGCACGCCGTGACCCACGGCCGCGTCCCCACATTCCGCGACCGCGCTGCCCCGGAGGAGACGGGAACATGTCTGCTTGCGTCCCCACTCGTCACAACCACCCATCCCGCAGTTCGCGTCCACCACGCGCCTCGGGAGTGAAGCGACCACACAGCCCGCCGCCACCGCGCGGCGGTCGATTCCGTATCGCGGGCGCCGATCTGTCCGCATCGATCACGGTCTTCCTGCTCGCCGTCCCCATGTCGCTCGGCCTCGCCGTCGCCATGGACGCCCCGCTGGAAGCCGGCCTCATCTCCGCCGCGATCGGCGGCATCGTCGCCGGACTGCTCGGCGGCACCCCACTCCAGGTCAGCGGCCCGTCCGCCGGACTGACCGTCGTCACAGCCGAGTTGATCCAGATCTATGGCTGGCGCACCACCTGCGCGATCACCATCGGTGCCGGGCTCCTCCAGATCCTGCTCGGCTCCCTGCGGGCGGCGCGCAGCGCCCTCGCCGTCAGCCCCGCCATCGTCCACGGCACCCTCGCCGGCATCGGCGTGGCCATCGCGCTCGCCCAGCTGCACATCGTGCTCGGCGGGTCGCCGCAGAGTTCAGCCGTGGCCAATGCCCTGGCACTCCCGGACCAGTTGGACCGGGTGAGCCCTGCTGCCCCACTCATCGGCACGCTGACCATCGCCGTCCTGGTCCTGTGGCCCCGGATCCCGGGCCGGGTCGGCAGATCCGTACGACGGATTCCGGCCGCCCTCGCCGCGGTGGTGACCGCCACGGCGGTGGCTGCGATCGCCGCGCCCGGTATCGCCCGGGTCGATCTGCCGTCCTGGAGCTCGCACGCCCTGCCGGAAATGCCGCACGGCCCCGTACTCGCCCTGGCCACCGCCGTGTTCACGGTGATGCTGGTGGCCAGCCTGGAGTCACTGCTCGCCGCGGTGGCCGTCGACAAACTGTCGGCCGACCGCACCGCTGAGCAGACGGCCGCCCGGCCCGGGGCCGGCTCGGCACCGCCGCCCACACCGGCCACACCGGCCACACCCGCATTGGCGCTCGCGCTCCCGTCCGGGACATCGGCACCGGCCGCATCCCTCGCCCTGCCCGCCAGACGCTCCGATCTCGACCGGGAGCTGCGCGCCCAGGGCATCGCCAACACGCTGTCCGGGCTGGTGGGCGGGCTGGCCGTGTCCGGTGGTGCGGTGCGCAGCTCGGCGAACGTACGCGCCGGGGCGACCGGTCGCGCCTCCACCGTGCTGCACGGCGTGTGGGTGCTGCTCGCCACCGGGCTGCTGGTCACCGTGCTGGAGTGGATCCCGCTGGCCGCGCTCGCCGCGCTGGTGATGATGGTCGGTATCCAGATGGTGAGTTTCGCCCACATCCGCAACGTCCATAAGCACCGCGAATTCCTGGTGTACGGGGCGACGATCACCGGCGTGGTCCTCTTCGGCGTGCTCAAGGGCGTGGCGATCGGCATCGCGGTGGCAGTGGCGGTCGCCCTGCACCGGCTGGCCCGGACCAGGATCACGGTCACCGATCAGGGCGGCCGGCATCTGGTCGTCGTACGGGGTCAGTTGACGTTCCTCGCGGTGCCCCGGCTCAGCCGTACGCTCGGCCAACTGCCCCAGGACGGTGACGCCGTCGTCGAACTGGACGGCTTCTTCATGGACCACGCGGCGTACGAGGCGATCCAGGGCTGGAGCACCGCCCAGACGGCCCATGGGGGCAGGGTCGTGTTCACCGGCAGGTCCGGCGGCCGGATCGCCGAGCCTGCTTCGGCGGCGCACTCCTGTTGCCGCCCCTGGACTCCGTGGCGCAACCACCACTGCCACGACCAGCCCGGCCGTGCGCCGGAAGCAAGCCATGACCTCGGCCCCGGCCCACACCCCGGCCCCGGACTCGGACTCGGACTCGGACTCGGCAAACGGTTCACCGGCACCGGCCGCATCCGCCGCGCCGCCCGTACCAGCAGCACCGGCAGCAACTCCAACATCGGCAACGTCGGCAACGTCGGCAACGTCAGCAGCACTGCCGACACCAGCAACCCCGGCAGCGCCGATCACATCGGCCCCACCGACCACGATGCCAACCGTCCAGCCCACCACCCCACGGGCCACCCCGCCGGCCAC
>NZ_JBCEWQ010000207.1:0-13084 GCF_038448545.1 Streptomyces sp. CLV115 | reverse complement strand
TGAGCAGGAAGTATGCGGCCCGCTCTCGGGCCATGTTGCGCCCGCCGCCGGGCCCCCGGTTCTTCCGAATCTCGAACTCCATCGCATCCCCTGAGCTGGGGTGTTGCGACGACCACTAGAACTCAAGCGACGGCCGGGGGCTCCTGGCGTGTGCGGCTGTGCTCAGACCGCCGCCTGCCGGTACTTGCGCACCGCCAGGGTGCGGAAGACCACCAGGATCAGCAGCGACCAGAGCAGCGACGCCCAGACCGGGTGCACCATCGGCCAGGCGTCGGACGGCGACACGCCCGGGTTGCCGAAGAGCACCCGGCACGCCTGGACGGTGGCGCTGAACGGGTTCCATTCGGCGATCGGCTGGAGCCAGCCCGCCATGTTCTCGGTGGGCACGAAGGCGTTCGAGATGAATGTGACCGGGAAGAGCCAGATCAGCCCGCCGGAGGTGGCCGCCTCGGGGGTGCGGACCGAGAGGCCGATCAGCGCCCCGATCCAGGAGAAGGCGTACCCCAGCAGGAGCAGCAGCGCGAAGCCGCCGAGCACCTTGCCGATGTTCTCGTGGGTGCGCCAGCCGACCAGCAGCGCGACGGCGGCGAGGACCAGCAGGGTCAGCGTCGTCTGGACCAGGTCGGCGAGCGTACGGCCGGTGAGGACCGCGCCGCGCGCCATGGGCAGCGAGCGGAACCGGTCGATGAGGCCCTTGTGCATGTCGTCGGCGATGCCCGCACCGGCACCGGCGGTGGCGAAGGTGACGGTCTGCGCGAAGATGCCCGCCATCAGGAAGTTCCGGTACTCGGCGGGGCTGGTGGACCCGCCGATCATCATCGAGCCGCCGAAGACGTAGCTGAACAGCACCACGAACATGATCGGCTGGATGAGCCCGAAGATGATCATCTCGGGGATCCGGGCCATCCGGATGAGGTTGCGGCGGGCGATGACGAGGGAGTCGCGCACCGACTGCCCGATCCCGCCTCCCGCCCTGGACGCGGCCGGCGTCAGGGGCGTACCGGTGATGGCGCTCACTTGACCGCCTCCTTCTCCGCCGGGGTGCCGTCGGCCGGGCCGGGCCCGGACGTGCCGTTGCCGTCGCCGTTGCCGTTGCCGTCGCCGTTGCCGTTCTGCGGGCCGGCCGTGTGGCCGGTCAGCGAGAGGAAGACGTCGTCGAGGGTGGGGCGGCGCAGTCCGATGTCGTCGATCTCCACGCCGCGGGCGTCGAGGTCGCGGATGACCTCGGCCAGCAGCTTGGCCCCGCCGAGCACCGGGACGGTCAGCTTGCGCGTGTGCTCGGCGACGGCGACCTCGCCCTTGCCGAGGTGGGCGAGGACGGCGCGGGCCGGTTCGATCTGGTCGCGCTGGTGGACCACCACCTCGACGCGTTCGCCGCCGGTGCGGGCCTTGAGCTCGTCGGAGGTGCCACGGGCGATGACCAGGCCGTGGTCGATCACGCAGATCTCGTGGGCCAGGTGGTCGGCCTCCTCCAGGTACTGCGTGGTGAGCAGCAGCGTCGTGCCGCCCGCGACGAGTTCCTCGATGACCTCCCAGAGCTGCTGCCGGTTGCGCGGGTCGAGGCCGGTGGTCGGCTCGTCCATGAACATGACCGGCGGGGAGACGACGAGCGCCGCGGCCAGGTCGAGGCGGCGGCGCATGCCTCCGGAGTACGTCTTGGCCGTGCGGTCGGCGGCTTCGGCGAGGTTGAACCGCTCCAGCAGCTCCCCCGCCCTGGCCTTCGCGTCCCGGGAGCTCATCTGGTAGAGCTGGCCGACCATCCGGAGGTTCTCACGGCCGGTCAGGTACTCGTCGACCGCGGCGAACTGGCCGGAGAGGCCGATCGACCTGCGTACCTCGTTGGGTTTCTTCAGCACGTCGATGCCCGCGACGACGGCCCGTCCGCTGTCGGGCCTGAGCAGGGTGGTCAGGACGCGCACGGCGGTCGTCTTGCCTGCGCCGTTCGGGCCGAGAAGCCCGAGGACGGTGCCTTCCGGCACGTCGAGATCGACACCGCCCAGTGCTCGTACGTCGCCGAAGGTCTTCACCAGACCTTCGGCATGGATCGCGCCTGGCATACGGATTCCCCCAGTGCGTTCGGGTGACTTCCTCAACAGATCCTAGGTTTGACGGTCTTTCCGCGCCTGGTGAACGTCTGCGGCGGACATGCCCGCGACAACCCGGCGACGCGAGAAACGTAACGCGATACATCGCGACAGGCAAGGGGCTGGGGCGACGCCGGGCACGGCTCAGCCCATCACGAGATAACCGGCGTCCCGCAGCGCCGCCGAGACCTCCGCGCAGTGCTCCGGCCCCTTCGTCTCCAGCTGGAGCTCCACCTCGACCTCGGTGAGCCCGAGCCGGGGGTCGGTCCGCACATGACCGATGTCCAGCACATTGGCGTCCACCACCGAGAGCACGCCGAGCAGCGTGGCCAGCGCGCCGGGGCGGTCGGTCAGCCGCAGCCGCAGGCTCAGATAGCGGCCGGCCGCCACCATGCCGTGGGTCAGGACCCGCTGCATCAGCAGCGGGTCCACGTTGCCGCCGGACAGGAGCGCGACCACCGGCCCGTGGAACGACTCCGGATCGCTCAGCAGCGCCGCGACCGGGCTCGCGCCGGCCGGCTCCACCACCAGTTTCGCCCGCTCCAGGCAGAGCAGCAGCGCGCTGGACAGCTCGTCCTCGGAGACCGTACGGACCTCGTCGACCAGCTCCCTGACCAGCTCGAACGGCACATCGCCGGGGCGCCCCACCTTGATGCCGTCCGCCATCGTGACGGGCGATTCGATCGACACCGGGTGGCCCGCGGCCAGCGAGGGCGGATAGCAGGCCGCGCCCGCCGCCTGCACCCCGACGATCCGCACATCGGGCCGGACCGCCTTGACCGCCACCGCGATGCCCGCCGCGAGACCGCCGCCGCCGATGCCCACGACGATGGTCCGCACCTCGGGGCACTGTTCGAGGATCTCCAGCCCCACCGTGCCCTGCCCGGCGATGATGTCCGGGTGGTCGAAGGGGTGGATGAAGACCGCGCCGGTCTCCCGGGCGTACTCCTGCGCGGCGGCCAGCGTCTCGTCCACCACATGCCCGTGCAGCCGGACCTCGGCCCCGTACTGGCGGGTCGCGGCCACCTTCGGCAGCGGCGCCCCGACCGGCATGAAGACCGTCGACCGTACGCCGAGCAGCGCAGACGCGAGTGCGACACCCTGCGCATGGTTTCCGGCGCTCGCGGCGACGACCCCGGCCGCCCGCTCCACCGGCGAGAGGCCCGCGATACGTACGTACGCACCACGCAGTTTGAACGAGCCGGTCCGCTGCAGGTTCTCGCACTTGAGGTGGACCGGCGCACCCACCAGGTCGCTCAGGTGGCGGCTGCCTTCCATGGCGGTGGTCCTGGCCACGCCGGAGAGCATCTTCTGCGCTCCGCGGACGTCGTCGAGGATCAGCGGGGGAAAGTGGCCGGTCGTGCGGAAGTTCATACGGTAAGTCTTGCAGCTCGGCAGGGCACCGGCCGCCGCGTCCCGTCCCCTCCTGGGCCGTTGTCCACGGGTTTGCGCAGCGCTGGTACGCGTTGCCCCGTGGCCGCGTACTCTGTCCCCCACCCATCCGACACCGCACGAAGAGAGCCCCCGGCCATGCCCCCTCAGGACATGACGACAGCTGCGTCTCCTTCCGGGGGCGCCGCCCCCGAACCCTCGGGTTCCGACGGCGTCCTCGACGCTCTGCAGCACCAGGTCGCGGTATTCGCCCGCCGTGCCGAGCAGACCCGCCTCGGCGGCGTCGGCCAGGTGCGCAATTCCATGGACCGGGCCGCCTATCTGCTGCTCAACCGGCTGGACCGGGAAGGGCCGATGGGCGTCAAGGCGCTCGCCGCGGGCATGGGGATCGACTCCTCGACCGTGACCCGGCAGGTGGCGCCGCTGGTCGACACCGGGCTGGTCAAGCGCACCTCGCACCCCGAGGACGGCCGGGCCGTGGTGCTCCAGCTGTCGCCGCGCGGCCAGGCCCGGCTGGACGAGGTCCGCAGCTCCCGCCGCGAGCTGATGACGCAGGTGACGGACGACTGGACGGCCGAGGAGCGCGAGACCTTCTGCGCGCTGCTCACCCGGTTCAACATCTCGCTGGCCGCCCGCCAGACCTCGCACCAGACTCCTCCGGCCGGCTAGGGACTGCGGCCCGGTCCCGGGCCGACCTGTTGCACGCCTCTTGACCAGGAGCCCCGCGAGCGGCTCGGATGTGGACTGTGCGAGAGCGCCAGTCGGGCCGGGAGCGGCGCCGCGCCCAGGAGTTCGAGACCTTCGTCGCGGGCGCGGCCGGCCGTCTGCTGCACACCGCCACACTGCTCACCGCCGAGCCCATGCGGCCGCCGGGGGCGAACCCGCGGGCCCAGCGGATGCTGAGCGCCGCGCTGGCGACCACGTACGCGCAGTGGGAACGGCTGCGCGGCGAGGATCCGTACGACCGCACCCGGCGCGAGCTCGCCGTCCGGTTCGCCCACGAGGTCTGGCGCCATCAGCGGCCGCGCGGCGGTCTGCTGGCCCCGCTGACACCGCAGGAGCGCCTCGTCCTCGTACTGCGGCTGTACGAAGGGGTCGGGGAGGAGCAGACGGCGGCGCTGCTCGGCCTCACGGTGGAGCGGGTGCGGGCGGTCTGCAACCGCTCGGTGGCCACGATGCGCGGCACCCGCCGGCCCACGGCGCGGCGGGGCGCGCCGGGTCTTCCGGGGGTCGCGCGGTGAGCGGCGCCGGAGACCGGGAGGACGAGGTCCGGCGGATGCTGGACGGTCCGCATCCGCAGGTGCCCGCCGATCTGGCGCGGCGGGCCGCCGAGCGCGGCGGCAGGCTGCTGCGCCGGCGGCTGTTCGTCCGCCGGCTGATGCTGCTGCTGGCGTGCGCCGCCGTGGTGGCGTTCACGGCCTGGGCGATGGCGGCACACCCCTGGCAGATACCTCCGGCGGAGACCACTCCGCTGGAGGGCTGGTGAGCGGCGGCGGCTGCCGGACCGTCCCGCAGGACGGCAGAACAACCCTGCCGACCGGCCGAACTATCCTGGGATGTACGAATTTGGGGCCGGTCCCCAGGAGGCTGCCATGACCAGGAAGATCGCCGACTGCCGCAAGCATCCGAGTGTGTCGCACTGCTCGCTCACCATCTCGGGCGAGGAGGAGGAAGTCGTACGGGCCGCCGCCGAGCACGCGGTCTCCGTCCACGAACACACCGACGGTCCCGAACTGCGCGAACAGATCCGGACGATGCTGGAGGACGAGCAGGTCGGCGCCTGACGAGTCCCGGACGGCCGGGCGGGGCTCCCTCATGCGGGGCCCGCCCGGCCGCACGGCCCGGTATCGACCGCCCGGTATCAGCCGAGCGCCTGCGTGAGGTCGGCCAGCAGGTCGTCGGCGTTCTCGATGCCGACGGAGACGCGGACCAGGTCGGCCGGCACCTCCAGCGGGGAGCCCGCCGCCGAGGCGTGCGTCATGCGGCCCGGGTGCTCCACCAGCGACTCGACGCCGCCCAGCGACTCACCGAGGGTGAACAGCTTCGCCCGGTTGCAGACCTGGACCGCGGCCTCCTCGCCGCCCTCGACGCGGAAGGACACCATGCCGCCGAACGCCTTCATCTGCTTGGCGGCGATCTCGTGGCCGGGGTGCTCGGGCAGCCCCGGGTAGAGGACCTGGGTCACCTTGGGGTGCCGGGTCAGCAGATCGGCGACCTTGGTGGCGTTCTCGCTGTGCCGGTCCATGCGGACCGCCAGGGTCTTGATGCCGCGCAGCACCAGCCAGGCGTCGAACGGTCCGGCGACCGCGCCCATCGCGTTCTGGTGGTACGCCAACTCCTCGGCGAGTTCCGGGTCGTTGACGATCAGCGCGCCGCCGACGACGTCCGAGTGGCCGCCCATGTACTTGGTGGTGGAGTGCACCACCACATCGGCGCCCAGGGCCAGGGGCTGCTGGAGGTAGGGGCTGGCGAAGGTGTTGTCGACGACCAGGCGGGCACCCGCGGCGCGGGCCACACCGGCGATCGCGGCGATGTCGGTGATGCCGAGCAGCGGGTTGGACGGGGTCTCCACCCAGACCGCCTTGGTGCGCGGGGTGATCGCCGCCCGCACCGCCGCCACGTCCGAGGTGTCGGCAACGGAGAACTCGACGCCCCACCGCGAGACGACCTTCGCGAACAGCCGGAAGGTACCGCCGTAGGCGTCGTTCGGGATGACCACGTGGTCGCCGGGGGTCAGCAGCGTACGGAGCAGGCAGTCCTCGGCGGCGAGGCCGGAGGCGAAGGCGAGTCCGCGCCGGCCGCCCTCCAGGGCCGCGAGGTTCTCCTCCAGGGCGGTACGGGTCGGGTTGGCGCTGCGGCTGTACTCGTAGCCGCCGCGCAGTCCGCCCACCCCGTCCTGCTTGTACGTGGACACCTGGTAGATGGGCGGGACGACGGCGCCGGTGAGGGGGTCGGCGGTGTTTCCCGCGTGGATCGCGAGGGTTTCGAAGCTGTGCTGGTCGCTCATGGGGCCAGAGCGTAGTTCGTCACGAGGGCGCCCACCGGACTACCGGGCCGTCCGGTGACAATGGGAGGCATGGAGATTCTCTGGTTCCTGATCGCCCTGTGCATGCTCGCGGCCGTCGTCGGCCCCTTCGTGCTGCGCCGCCGGGGCGGAATCCGGCAGGTCGCGCCGGGTTCCCCGGACGCCGCGGACCCGGACGCCTACGGCTTCGTGCGCCAGGAGGAGCTGGACATCCGGCTGCCGGGCCCGGACCAGGACCTCCTGGACGTGCTCGATGTGGTGCAGCGTTCCCAGGACTGGCGGGCGGCCTCGCAACTGCTGGCCGGTACGCCCAAGGAGGGCGAGGTGCGGTGGCAGCGGGTGCAGGCGTTCGCCGGGGCCGCCTCGCTGGAGCTGGCGCAGCAGCCCGGGGTCGGTGGTGCGTGGCTGCGCAAGTGGCGGGCCGAGGCGCCGAAGGACGCGGGCGGCGCGGCGGTGCACGCCGAGTTCCTGGTGCAGCAGGCGTGGCGTTCGTCGACCGCGGGGACGGACGACTTCCGGATCATCCTGGAGGAGGCCCGTACGGTCTGCGGCGAGGCGGCGCTGCTGGCGCCGGGCGACCCCGTCCCCTACCTCACCGAACTGGCCGTCTCCCGCGGGCTCGGGTACTCCCACGAGGAGTTCGACCGGCTCTGGGCGAAGGTGATGGACCGCGCCCCGGCCCACATGGGCGCGCACATCGCGGCCCTGCACTTCTGGTGCGAGAAGTGGCACGGTTCGCGCGAGGAGGCCGACCGCTTCGCCACCGCGGCCGCCGCCCGCGCCCCGCAGGGCTCGCTGCTGGCCGCGCTGCCGCTGTTCGCGGTGTACGAGCACCTGCCCGAGGTCAATCTCGTCCAGGGCTTCTACCGGAGCGCGGTGGTGACCAAGGCGGTCGAGGGCGCCCTGTTCGCGGTGCACGCGGCCCGTCCGGACGACCCGATGCTCGCCCACGTCCGCCATCTCCTGGTCCTCTTCCTGGTCCGGATGGAGCGCTGGTCGGAGGCGATGGCCCAGTTCGTCCACATCGACGGCCACGTGGGCGCCCTGCCGTGGACGCAGGACCCCGACCCGGCCGCCGAGTACACGGTCTACCGGGCGCTGGCGGTGGCCGGCTACGAGGCGAACGGCGGCAGCCCGGCGACGCTGCCGCACTAGGGCCGCCCGTCCGGACGGGCGGAATCCATGACGCCCCCGCCGCGTTGTAAGCACTGCACACCCACCCCAGGAGGAGCCCCCGCATGTTCCTGCAACGCCGCACCCCGCAGCTCCCCACCCCGGAGGAGGCCCTGAAGGGCCGCCCCACCCCCGAATTCACCGTCCCGTCCACCCACACGGTCCTCGGCAATCCCCTGCTGGGCCCGTACCCGGAGGGCCTGGAGGTCGCGGACTTCGCGCTGGGCTGTTTCTGGGGCGCCGAGCGCAAGTTCTGGCAGACGGACGGCGTCTGGACGACCCTGGCCGGCTACCAGGGCGGCTACACCGAGAACCCCGCGTACGAAGAGGTCTGCTCGGGCCTGACCGGCCACACGGAGGCGGTCCGCGTCGTCTTCGACCCGAGGACCGTCTCGTACGCCGAGCTGCTGAAGCTCTTCTGGGAGTCCCACGACCCGACCCAGGGCTTCCGCCAGGGCAACGACGTGGGCACCCAGTACCGCTCGGCGATCTACACCCACTCCCCCGCCCAGGAGGCGGCCGTGGCAGCCTCCCGCGACGCCTACCAGAAGGTCCTCACCGCCACCGGGCACTCCACGATCACCACGGAGATCCTCCCGGCGCAGGGCCGCACGTTCTGGCCCGCGGAGGCGTACCACCAGCAGTACCTCGACAAGAACCCGGCGGGCTACTGCGGCATCGGCGGCACGGGCGTCTCGTGCCCGATCGGGGTGGCTCCGGCTGGGGAGTGACAGGCCGACCGGGGCCCGGTGAGTGCCCGCCTGCCTGCTTCTGGCCGGCGGGCACGCCTACACCCGCGCGTTACAGCGCACCCAGCCCTCACCTGCTGACACAGCCGCCAGGACGACGTTCAGCGGGGACCACGTGCCGCCTTCACGTCAGCGATGAACGCTGACCGGCTGCGGCCACTGAAGGAGACAACGGGCCCGGTGGCGTCCTTGCTGTCCCTCACTGGAACGATGCCGGAAACCCCGTCCGCCACCTCGACACAGTCGCCGCCCTGGCCGCTGAAACTGCTCTTGCGCCACGTGGCAGCCTCAGGATTGGGGGTGACCATCCCTCACTGCCTTGCTTGGTTCCATGCTGCTACAGCTCCTGTCGCACTTTGGCGATCACGTCGAGCTGTCTCCGGGACTCAGCGCGATTGAACGCAGCGAGTCGAAGATGAGCGTATATTCGCCCGTCTCCTCCGGTGTCTCCATGTAGAGCGTCCCGGTCCGGTGCTCGACGCAAACAACCTCGGAGAACGACGGGTCGGGGAAGCCGAAGAGGACGAACGACCCGGCCGGACCGGCATGCGCGCCCGCGCTGTCGGGGATGACCTGGACTTCAATACCTGGGTGCTCCGTCATCGTCTTCAAGTGCTCCAGCTGCTTCCGCATTGCCTGGGCTCCGCCGACTTGAAGCCGGAGCGCAGCCTCTCCCTGAATGACGCACAACCGGGGCGGTGGGAGCGGCACCACTGGCCCGGTGGGACGCCTGTGCGCCCGCCCCGGGCGCTCCCTCCTCGGCCATCGAGTTTCAAGACCTGACGCGCTGGTAAGCGTCCGGGAGACAGTCACCTGGCCGCCTGCTCCCAGGGCCTCGGTGATGGTGCCGCAGCGCTTGCCCTCGTCCTTCAGTGCCTGCGCCTGCGCCTGCTTGACCGTCATCGATTCCTCATGCGGTTGCATCCCAGATGCACAGCTACTCACCGTTGCGCCTTCGTAGTGTTGAAGAGCTGCGTGCGACCATGCCCGCACATGGAAGACCCCGGCGACGGCGGCACCCGTCCCGGGGCGCGGCATGCTGGTTCCGGGTGGGGCGCACAGTAAGAGAAGCGGCAGATTCGGGTACCCCCGGCGTACTGATGCACCCGCCCCCGGGCGCTCGGCCGTTCAGGTGACTGCCTGTCATGGCGCTTGTGTCATATTCCAGTTCTATGGGTCACTTGCGTAACCGAACCGGTGGGCCGCCCATCCCTCTCCGGGGGAGCGCGGAACCGTTCTGTTCGCCGACCGCCCACCCATGATGGGCCTCGGCATCTTTTGCTCCGGACGGCCGCGATGGGCGCCCCTGTAGAGGACTTGGATCCGACCAGTCGTCCCTGCCGAAACAGCGGCAGGGACTGTTGCGCAGCCCCCGGCCTCTGCAAGTGAGCGGTGCGCGATCCATACGCGCACACCGAACACCTCGTCATCGGGGCCAAGAGAGCAGCCGGCCGGCCACGGCACGCGGGGCCGGCCGCGCGCGACTCGGCTCATCACGGCTCCGAGTGCCCTGTTCGGCGGACGGCCGATGACCGATGGCCGAGCCTTCCCCGCCAACAGGCGCCTTTCGAAAGGTTTCCCGGGCTCGCCCAGCGGCGTTCCCCGGGACCGGTCGAGCGGGAGGCGAGCGCGGACCGCCGGGGCCGTTCGGCGTCCCGGTGGTCCAGGCCGCGGCCATGGGCCCTGACCCGGGCCCATCTCGACGTCAACTTCCGGATTTGAGAGGTCAGTTCAAGGAACACGGAGGACGATCATGCCAATCAGTCCCAACCAGGGCTCCACCGGTGGCGGTACCACCGTCACCATCACGGGCACCAACCTCACGGGCACCACCGCGGTGCTCTTCGGCACCAAGCCGGCCACCGGTGTCACCAACGTCTCGCCCACCCAGGTCACCGCTGTCTCACCGTCCGGTTCCGGCGCGGTCGGCGTGACGGTGACCACCCCGGGCGGAACCAGCAATCCGATCCCGTTCTTCTACGTCGGCGCCCCGTTCAAGTCCGGGCTGAGCGTGAGCTCGGGCCCCACTGCGGGCGGCAACACCGTCGTCATCAGCGGCACCGGTCTGTCCACCGCCACAGGGGTGTCCTTCGGCGCCAACACCGTCACGCCGACGGTGCTGTCGGACAGCCAGATCAGTGCCGTCGTGCCCGCGGGTGCGGCAGCCGGGCCGGTGAGCGTCAGTGTGACGACCGCCGGAGGATCCAACAACGGTTTGTCGTACACGTACATCGACGCCCCGACCATCACCGCGATCGCTCCGGATTCCGGACCGACGTCCGGCGGAACGGCGGTGACGATCACCGGCACCAACCTGACCTCGACAAGTCAGGTCACGTTCGACTCGGTGCCGGCACCGTTCTCGGTCATCAACGCGACGACGGTCTCCGCCGTCACCCCGCCCGGTACCGCCGGTGCGGTCGACGTCGGTCTCTCCAACCCCGCGGGCACCGCCACGGACGTCGGCGCCTTCACCTATGTGACGGGCCCCGGTATCTGATCCACCACGGCTGTGGCACCGACCGCCGGTGTGGAACAGCGCCCGGCGCCGGTACCGCTTCCGGTGCGTGATGCCCGCCCCGGTCCGGCGCGCTCCGCGCCCGGCCGGGCGGGTGTCCCGCTCGGCATCACTCGCTCGCGCCGCCCGGCCAGGAGGTCCGGGCGGCGCCCCGGCCCTCATATTCCGGTCCCCTGATCCCATCCGTCCACGACACCCCCGCCCTCGACGTCCTGTCCTCAACACCCCGATTTCACCGCCCTGACAGGAGAACGGCAGTGGAGCACCCCGACAGTCCAATGCCCCACGCCGCGCAGCCGTCGACGGCTGCGGCGGCCCATGCGAACACGACGAACAGTCCATTCCCGACAGCCGCCGCAGCGGTCGCGACACCCACGATCAGCTCCCTCACCCCCGCCCAGGGGTCGGCCGAAGGCGGGAACACGGTCACGCTGACCGGGACCGGCTTCACCAGTGCCACCTCGGTCCGTTTCGGCACCACGGCCGCCGCGTTCATCACCGTCTCCGACACACAGGTCACCGCGATCGCCCCCGCCGCGCCCGCCGGCCCGCTGAGTGTCACGATCACCACCTCGGGCGGCACCAGCGCCGGTATCACCTACACATATGTCGCCGCTCCGGTTCTGGGCAGTGTCGCTCCTGCCCAGGGACCACTCCCGGGCCAGAACACCGTCGCCCTGTCCGGGACCGGCTTCACCGGTACGACCTCTGTCCATTTCGGTGCGAACGCGGCGATTGCGTTCACCTTGGTCTCGCCGACTCAGCTGACCGCGGTGGTCCCCACCGGCGGCCCGGGGCCGGTCGCCGTCACGGTCACCACGCCCGGCGGTACCAGCACTCAAGCGGTCTCCTACTACTACCTCGGCGCACCGGTCCTCAACAGCATCGCCCCCGGCTCCGGTCAGCTGAGCGGCAACAACTCCGTGACGCTGATTGGGGCGAATCTCCTGCAGGCCACGGCGGTTCGCTTCGGCCCGACGTCGGCCGCCCCCTCCGCCATTCTCTCGGCCACGGAGATCAGAGCGACGGTGCCGCCCGGTGTCAGCGGCACCGTGCCGGTCAGCGTCACCACGCCCGGCGGCACGAGCAACACCGTCACCTACCTCTATCTGGGCGTGCCGGTGATCACCGGTCTGGTTTCCGACCAGGGACCGTCGGCAGGCGGGGACTCGGTGACCGTCACCGGCTCCGGACTGACCTATGCCACCGCAGTGCTGTTCGGGAGTGTGCCCGCCGGTTTCACCGTGGTCTCCGACACCCAGTTGACGACCACGGCGCCGCCCGGCGTGTTGGGCGCGGTCACCGTCAGGGTCGTCACCCCGGGTGGCACCAGTATCGGCGCTGCCTACACCCGAGTCGGCCCACCCGCCATCTGAGCGGTCCGGTCGGCTCGGCGGACATTCCCCGTCCCGGGCCGGCCCAAGGTTCGATCCGACTCGGCTCAACAGCTCGCCAACGACGTTGACAAGATCATCGCCTCCTTGCTGGACTGCGGGGCCCGGCCACCCCGGTCGGCCACCGCAGTCGGCCACCGCACGAGGAGGAATTCGCGTTGACGACGAGCCGAGGCCGCAGCGCTCCTGCCACCCCGAAGGGTCCAGGCTGGTTCATGGCCAATGAACTGCTCGCGTTCGTCGTCGAGGTGGCGGCATTGGCCGCTCTGGCCTGGTGGGGGATCGACACCGGGGACGGCTTGGCGGCCCGGGTACTGCTGGGGGTCGGGGTGCCCGCTGCCGCCGCCGTGGTGTGGGGGCTGTTCGCCGCGCCCCGGGCTCGCATCCGGCCACCGCTCGTGGGGGTTCTGCTGGTCAAGGCGGTGGTGCTCGGGGGTGGTGTGTACGCGGTGCATGCGGTGGGGTATTCGGGGGCGGCGGTGTTCTTCGGGCTGGTGGTGGTCGTGAACACGGGGCTGGCGGAGACCTTCCGGCGACGCCTGAACGGTGGCGCGGCCGGCTGACGTGACGGCGGCGTCAGGGGCCGGGCCTGCGGAGTTCAGGCGCTGTTCCGGTCCTGGGCGGCCATGACCTCGTCGCCGTGCTCGGGCCGAGCAGGGGCAGCGGCGGCAATGGTGGTCCGAGCCGTTCGGCTCGGCTGAGCGGATGCCCCGCACGACCGTGGCCCGGGGGGGGGGGGGGGGGGGGGG